>SLSB01000134.1 GCA_007130675.1 Candidatus Hydrogenedentota bacterium
GTGATTGTCGAAGATTGCGTGGGCATCGGCCGAGCGTTCGGCGGGGGCGTGTCGAGCTGCGCGAAACGCGAGGGTGAACCCAGCGTGTTCCGGCGGTGCGTGTTCTGGTCGCTCGATGAATGGGGTGACACGGCGGCGGGCTATGTGCGCGTCGAAAACGACGCCATGCCCGACACGCCCGACGTCATTTTCGAGGACTGCACCCTGATCAGTCCGCAGTGCGCCCTCAAGGGCAACAACTACGGATTCCATGTGTATTCGCGCGTCCAGTTGACGCGCTGCAAGCTTATCGCGCTCAATTTCTCACAGCCGCACGGCACGCCGACCGACGGGATCATCCAGAGCGTGCAACACGGCAAGTACCTGCACGTCGATCTCGAGGATTGTATTCTGATGGGCTTCAAGGTCTTTGGCGTGAAGGTCGACAAAGACACCGCCGACGAGATCGGCTACACCACCGCGGGCGATGTGCGCGCCCATGTGCAATACACTCAGGACGTGCCCGAGGGCATGCACGTGCAAGCCCATTGGCCGGTGGACCTGTTTGCCGCTATCACCATGCCCGAGGGGCCGCCCCGGCCTTCCGAGACCGTGCTCCAGCAACGCGAACTCGTGAAGAGAGATCTTTGCGAATTGACGCCCATTGGGTGGAATGGGCGCTTGTGCCATATGGAATGCATCCGCCCCGGCAGCGGGGGCGTTCGCGAGGACTATTACCTCCTCTTGAAAGATGTTGAAACCGGGGAGGAATTGGCCCGATTCGCGGAGGGATACGGCCTTGCCTGCGCGTTGGTGCATGACGGCACGTTCTACGCTTTCGCGTCGCGGTGGGAAGACGGCTCGTGGAACGACGTCACCATGTTTCGCTCGAACGACCTCGAGGAGTGGGACGTGAAGGTCGTGATCGAGCAGGAGAACGAGCATCTCTTCAACAGTTCGGTCACGGCCTGTCCTGACGGGTTCGTGATGGCCTACGAGTCGAACGATCCGCGCTGGCCGGCGTTCACCACGAAGTTTGCCACGTCGCCCGACCTCGAGACCTGGACCAAACGGCCCGGCTCGATGTTCGGCACGAACCGCTACACCGCGTGTCCGTGGATCCGGTGGGTCAACGGATACTATTACGTGCTTTACCTCGAGCGGCGTCCGCCGTTGCACCTGTTCGAGACCTACATCACCCGCTCGAAAGACCTCGAGCACTGGGAATTGAGCGCGGCGAACCCGGTCATCGCGCCCCAAGGCATTGGCGAGGGCATCAACGCCTCGGACCCCGCTCTCATCGAGTGGGACGGCCAGACCTGGGTGTATTTCGCCGTGGGCGATCAACTCACCTGGATGGATATGCGCCGCGCCCCCTACGAGGGGTCGATGCAGGAGTTCCTCGAGCATTGGTACCGCGTCCCCGGCATCCCCGACCACGGGGTTATCAGATAACCTGCGGGACAGTGCTTCCCGAAAGCGCCGAAGGCGCGGCAATGGATCAGCCCAGAAACGGTCTGGGAGAATGGATTCGCCGGAATGATGTGCGGTGGGTTGCCACTGCTTTTCTCGATGCGCACGGCCCGGTGAACGACCCGTGGTTCGCCTGGCAAGCCGGGCGGAACCAAAGCGGCGGCAAGCCACCGCACTCCACACATGCTATCCTTTCCGTGGCGATGTCTCGAGCGCGCCGCCCATGCCTCCGGCGGTCTTGCTGGTTTTCGCTGTTTTCTGTAACATGGCCACGACGGAGGAGCTGGGAGGGTGTTCACCGGCCGTTTGGGCCGTGCTGTGGTACATGCCGATTATCACCTTGGTGGACATCGAGACAGGGATGTGAGCGGAGACTTGCCGCGCGCATGCGCAGCAGACAAGAGCGGAACACGTACGAGACATGATGGGGGAGGTTAACGTGCACAGATTTCCCGAAGAACCGCTGATGTATGCATTGCGGACCATTATCCGGACGGCGGTACGGGTGCTCGCCGTCCTGATGGCTCTGGTCATTGTGTGGGGTGTGCTCGATGTGCTTTTCGTTTTGGCGCGGCATCTCATGGAACCGCCGTTTATGTTGCTCGAGATCAGCGATATTCTGGCAACATTCGGCGCGTTTATGGCCATACTGATAGCCATCGAGATTTTCGTGAACATCACCATTTATCTGCGCGAAGACGTGATTCATGTCAAGATTGTCATGGCCACGGCGCTCATGGCCATTGCGCGCAAGGTCATTATCCTGGATGTTGGCGACGAAAAGACCACCCCGATGGTCATGTTCTCGATTGCGGCGCTGGTGCTCGCCATGAGTATCGGCTACTTCCTGGTGCTTCTGCGGGTGAAGAATGGTGATACCCAGGCGGAAAGCGATATGGGTGCGTCCGAATAGTTCCTCGGGTCGCATGACGCGCGCCCGCGGCAAGGGCACGATGTCTCGGGCTGCCTGGGCCAAACGGTACGGGAGGGAGGACATCTCATGAACAGGATAATTGTAGGCGCAACAGTTGTATTGGTCTCGGCGTTGGCCGCGGCGCAGGAAGACGGGCTCTGGGTGCAAGTCTGGTCGTATGACATGCCCGGCGAAGAAGCCTACCTCGAACAGCTTGCCCAAACCGCCAGCGCGCAGCTCGGGGTCCCCGTGCGCATTACTTTCGATAAGTGGGACGACGCCCACGAGACCATCGCGAACTGGGGCGAAACGGCCGAAGGGCCCGACCTGGTGGTGGTAGCGGATATCTGGCTCACCGAGTTCGCGCGGTACATCGAGCCGATGGATGCGACGGTGCCGGAGAATCTGAAGGACGAGTTTTTCCCGGTGCTGTATGAAAAGGGCATCTACAACGGGGACTTGCTGGGCCTGGTCTGGGCCACTTCGACCAAAGCTCTGTTTTACCGCACAGATCTGTTCGAGGCCGCGGGCATCGCCCCTCCCTCGACATGGATGGAACAGCTCGGTGCGGCGGTCGCGCTGAATAATCCCCCGGAAGTCTATGGACTCGGCCTGCCGGGAAAGCGCGAGTACGAAACCGATGACAACCTCTTCTTCTATTTCTGGTCGGCGGGCGGGACGTTTTTCGATGAAGACGGCAAATGCGCCCTGAACAGTGAGGCAGGCATACGCGCCCTCGAGTTCTACGTCGATCTCGCCAACAAATATCAGGTGACTCAGCCTGAACTAACGACCTGGAACCGCAAGGAGACCCGGGGGCTCTTCGAGCAGGGGCGGCTGGCCATGTTCGCTACCGGCCCATGGGCCATCGAACAGTTTCGCACGAATGCCCCGGACATCGAATTCGGCGTGGTTCCTCTTCCGGTCGACAGGGAAATGGTCACGCAGATTATCACCGACCATCTGGTGCTTATGCGCCACTCGGAGCGCAAAGAGCTGGCGGCGCGTTTCCTCGAGGTCGCCTACACCCACGAACAGCGCCTCGCCTACACCCGGCTCGGGCTGATTCCCGAAAAACGGTCGGTCGCAGAGGATGCACATTTTCAGGACGACCCGTATTGGAAGATCTTCGTGGACGTGATCCCTTATGGGCGCACCATTCCGCTTATCGAGTGGGAAGAAATCGGCATTGCCATCCGCGAGGCCATGTATCAAGCCCTCAGCGGCCGCATGTCCCCGCGCGAAGCGCTTGACGCGCTCGCCGAGCAAATAGACCAGATGCGCGCCGAACAGAACTGAAACCTCGGAACTCCCGAGCGACCAATGCGATAGGGTCTTGGAA
>SLSB01000092.1 GCA_007130675.1 Candidatus Hydrogenedentota bacterium
AACAGGGTGCGGTAGTTTTCGAGGCCGACGAAGACCGGCGGCGTGATGATGTTGTAGTGGCAGAGGCTGTAATACACGCTCATCACCAGGGGATAGACCATGAACACGGTGGCGCCGATGAGATAGGGCAGGGCAAACAGAAGGCCATTGCGCAGGTGCCGCCGTTCCATCCGGGTCATGATGCGCGCCGCTCCATAAGTGCGCGGATGCGGTCCCATTCGGCATTCGCATTGTCTTCGATATCGCGCGCAGCCTGCTCGGGGGTCTTGCGATGCAAGACAACAAGCTCACGCTGACGGGCCACTTCATCCAGAAAAAACTGCGCGACGGGTGTCACCGGATAAACGATGGGTTCTTTGGTGAGCAACTCCTCGATGAATACCCGGAATTTTGGGTCATCCATGAACCGCTCGTGCATGGCCTCGTGCTTGCGGCAGGGAATATTGCTGATGGCGCGGCTGTAATCGCTGGCAGGCGACGGGCGGCCTCCGGGCCGCGGGCTGTTAAACCACTCGATGTATTTCCACGCCGCCTCTGGATTCGGCGCATTTGCGGGAATCATATCGAGCACGCAGGTAGGCGAGTAGGACCTCGGCGGCGCGCCCTCGGGCTGCGGCAGCGGCGCAACGCCCCAGTCAAGTTCGGGCGCATACCGTGGGATAAACGATACCTGCCACTCGCCCTCTTGGGTCATGGCGACTCTACCCGAGTAGAAGGGGTTATTGGCACTCTGGTAGGCCCCGAACCCCGTTCGAAAGGCGGCTATTGCCTCGGGATTCATGGCGTAGGGCGCCGCAGTATCCGTATCCCTGCCAATCGAGAAGCTCTGCATCCAGCGAAACATCGCGATAATGTTGGGGTCGTCTCCGCAGACGAACCGTTCTGTCTCGGGGTCATACCAGCGCCCTCCGAAAAGTCCGCCCCACATGTGCGTATGTTCCCAGGGCAGCCATGGCAGAAACCCGATTTGTCTGAGCCCCGATTCATCGCGCACCGTCAGTTTGGCTGCGTACTCGAGGAACTCGTCCATGGTTTCGGGCGGTCGATCGGGGTCGAGGCCCGCGCGGCGAAACGCGCTCTTGTTCCACAACAGGCAGATGGTGTCGGTGGTGATGGGGATGCCCCACACATGACCGTCAAACGCGACGGCATTCCAAACATGGGGGAAATAGTCCTCGGGGTTGATCGCCGCCGAGGTCTCGATAAAATCGTCGAGCGGCATGACGCAATGTTGAGATGCCAGCGCGGCAAGGATAGAACCTTCCGTACTCAGAATGTCCGGAGGGGTCTTCCCGGCGATCGAGGTGAGCAGCTTCTCCATCGTGAAACCGACCGGAAGGGCGCGGATGTACACCTCGTCTTGCGACCGGTTGAACTCGTCCATCAGCGCTTTGCGTTCTTCAAACTCATGGCCGGTGTGGCGGTCCCAATACGTGATGATGACGCGACCCTCGGCCAACGCCGCGCGCTCCTCGGGCGAGCCCGTCTCCGTAGGCCACAACAACGCCACGACGACAATGCATGCGCCTACGATCAGCGCCCAGCGTATGTAAGTTAATGCCACGTGACCGAATTCCGAAATTGTGCCGAACAGAATGCCCTTTGGGCAGTATTATGCCTGTTATGCCCAGCGGTTTCTACCCGGCCCGGCATCGTTGGCGCCAGGTAACTCTTGACGGGATCGGCGCACCCGGTGGTCAGGCCATACAGGGCTTATGCGGCGTGGCGCGATCCCGACTTTCGTTATAGATCCTGACAAAAACCTGGAATCCGGTTGATTCACGCGTAACGGCCATGTAATGTGAGCATCGAAAAACGGGCGTTTGGAATACGAGGAGCATACATGAGCCAGGGAAATCAGCACCCACTGTCCGCGGCGGATGTGTTGTACCGCCGGGGCCGTTATGACGAAGCGTTGGCCGAGATCGCGCGGGTCCAGCAGGGGAAGCCACCGAATGCCGATGCGGTGTATCTCGAGGCTTTATGTCTGCATGCGTCAGGGCGAGTCAACGAAGCGTTGGAGCGTTGCAGGGTGCTTGGTCGCGATTTTCGCGACGGGCGGGTGGCACAATTGCAGGCGCGTCTCGGCGTCGAATTGGCGCCCGAGGCCTTTGCCACCCCGAGGCGCAAGACCACAAACTGGAAACGTCCGGCCAAATGGATCGCGGGGTTGGGCGTTGTGGTGGCGGTGTTGATTGTTTTGGTGCATGTTCCAGACCGGCGTTTGGGCGCCGGCCGCCTGTGGACCGTTCCGCTCGAGCCTGGTCTCCTGCCTCCAATGAGCGAGAGTCCGCCCTCGAGGGTCGCCGACAACCGTTTCACGGCGGTCGGGCAGGCTTGGCTCGAAGACTGGGCGAACAGAGAACTGCCGGATTGGCAAGAGTATGCAAAAGTGTCGGCGCCGCGGGTGTGTCTGGCCAAGCTTGCGCTGGGGCGCGATGTGCCCGAAGTGAACGCCTATCTGCAAGCGCAAGTGCCCAACGCCAACAGCGGGTCAACGTGGGAGCTTGGGCCATTTTCGCATGACGGCGACTACGATTTTACGGAAGTCACGCTCACCACGATTCTTTACCTGTATGGCGACGATCCGAGCCGCCTGTATCCCGAAACGGTAGACCATATGTTGCATGTTCTGCTCATCGAGGAAGGCGGCACGCCGCGCATCAAGGTGCCTGGCTCGTGGGGACTGGTGGTGGATACGGAAAACCACCATCTGATGACCGAGGGCAGTCGGTACCTCAAGAATCAGTGGTTGTTCACCCGAGGAAACACCGACCCCAAATACAACAACCAGACAAACGGACTCGAGGCCTGGCTGACGGATTACTTGCAGGAGATCATCGACGAGGGCGTGTACGAGTTCAACTCACTTCCGTACATCGGCTACACCATTCAGGCCTTGCTTAACCTCGAAGCGTTTCCGAATTCCGAGGCGATCACCTCGAGGGCACGCCACATACTCGACATCATCAACTACCAGTACGCATTGGGAAGTCTCGATATGCGCCGGTTTCCGCCGTTCCGCAGGCAAATGCGCCGCGCTGACGAGACCAGGCTGAACAGGGACTACAACACCCAGGTGATGCAGGTCTGGACGTCTCCTCCAGCGGGCGAGGAGATTGCACCGGGCATGCGCATAGGCGGAGGGCAGATGGGGATTCTTGCCGAGGTCTGCCCCTACCGGCCACCGGAAGACGTATTGCGATGGACGCTTCAGAAGCGTAGCGATTACTTCGTGCAGTTTGGCCGCGGCCCGCGGGCTACGCCGGAACTCTACAGCGGCGGCCCCGGCTACCTGTTGTCCGCGGGCGGAGTGCACCGGGGCGAACGCTCGCTGATCGTGGCGCGGCCCATCAGCCTGATGCTGAGCGATGGGGCCACGGATCTCACCCAATGCTTCCACATCCCCGGCGCTGGTGACTGGACGGAGTGGAACAACACGGGCGTGTACCGGCATTTCGCATGCGCCAACGCGCCGGTGGTCATCCCGGAACAATACGCCCCGCGGGCTACGGGAGATGGCTGGCTCATATTCGCGCCCGAAGCGGTCGAAAACCTGCTGATTGCCGTTTACAACGCCGATGACTTCGGTCTGATCGCGCTGTTTCCGGAAGAAACCCTATTTCCACTTTCGCTGCGCGATGAATTGCTGACCGTCAATCCTGACCCAGAAGCGCTGCGGCGTCAATTCGTGTGGC
>SLSB01000596.1 GCA_007130675.1 Candidatus Hydrogenedentota bacterium
AGAAGTTCTCGGACTACAAACTCGCCTTCGAATGGCGCTGGCCCGGAGAAGGGGGCAACAGCGGCGCTCTCTTGCACATCAGCGGCGAAGACAAGGTGTGGCCCAAGAGCATCGAATCGCAGCTTCACAGCGGCAACGCGGGCGATTTCTGGGTCATTGACGGCACCAGTTTCAAGGAGCACCGCTCCAATGAGCCCGGCGACCGGCGTGTTCGCAAGATGGAGGAAAGCAACGAGAAACCCCTGGGCGAATGGAACAAGATGGAGATCATTTGCGCGGGAAATACCATCAAGGTGTATGTGAACGGCTTGCTTCAGAATGTGGCCACTGAGACGACCGTCAAAGAGGGGTACATCGGTCTGCAAAGCGAAGGAACGCCCGTCGAGTTTCGCAATATCAAACTGTGGCCCCTTTCTGAAGAGAATGAAGAAGATTAGAGCGTATCTCAAAAAACCATAGCCATTTGCGGCTCCAGGACGGGATCGAGGGTTCCGACAGGCGATCGACCGATTCTCCGGTAAAGGAGGGCAGGTTTTCTTACCTGCTCTTAATCAACTGCGGACAGTTGCTGGCCGCATTCCTTCATGGCCGGTCCAACGCGGGCCTTATTCGCGAAACTGGCGGATTGCATCCGCCAGTGAGCGGGTGTGAAAACCCGCTCCCCTTTGAAGAATTGCTCTCCGCTGTGGCGTGGTTTCCTGACCACGCCACGTATACGACCGAAGGTCTCCAATCTTGTACCGCGCCGTTGGCGCACCACAAATGCGTGCACCGTGGACAAGAAATCCGCTTGCGGTTCACACCCCGTGCACGAACGATGTCCCTTGCCGACACTCCGCCAAGCCAAGACATGCGCAAGATGCGCATGCTGCTTCGGAGGCTGTGCGAGAACGTGTGCTTGTCGAGTCCTACTCCGGCGCGCGGCGCAGCAGTTCATCAATCGCGGGGTGATGGGCCGTATCGGCGCCGGGCAGCGCCGCCAATTCGCCCAACAAGAGAAGCGTCTGCCGGTGTATCTTCTTGAAATGGACCTCGAGCATCTCGCGCACAAAACCCGAGAGCATCGAGCTGGTCCATTTGAGCCCGAACCGAATCACAAACGTGGGCATAAGTCTCACGACATACGCCAGACCCGCGGGCGATTCGCCAGCGGCCTTCAACGCGGCCAGCCCTTCTTTGGCGCCCTGTGCCGCAAGGCCGAGCGATTTCGCATCGTACGCGAAACTCTCGGGGTTGTAGTTGTGTGTCGAGATCGCCGCCAATATGGGAAAGCCCATAGCGATCACCGTTTGAAACCGCTTCAACAGCGCGGGGTCCATTTCTGTGAGCAGACCCGACTGCGTCAGCACGGCGCTCAGCGCCTCGGATTCCTCGTTAAGGGTTTCGAAGAGCGGAGCCAATTTTGTTTTGCTGTGCCGGTAGACAACATCGCCGTCTCTGAACACCGCCATAACGCCGGGGAACATGTAGTGGCAACTGCCGAACAGCGCGCGCCATGGCTCGAGGGTGGGCCGCCATGCCGGAAACGTGATAATCACCCCTTTCTGCGAACAGTCGTGGGGCTCAAACGCCGCAAGCGCCTCAGTGCGTTGGTCGGCACGCACACAGACAAACACGAAATCGAAATCCTGCATGCTTTCCAAGTGATCGATGAAACGCGCATCGGAAATCGACACATCCGGGCCGGGTTCGTTGGATTCGGCAACCAGCGAGATCCCCTTTTCCTCGAGTTCCATGCGCTGCTCGGGCCGCGCCAGAAACGTCACATCATGTCCAGCGCGGTGCAAAAATCCCCCGTACACCTGGCCGACGCATCCCGTGCCAAATATGAGAAAACGCATATGTCAGTTCCTTTCCTCTGAAAGACATGGCCGCAACAGGCACGGGTGTATCATACCATGGCGGGAACAACACCGACCGCGGCAAGGCGCCCGTTGCTGATGGGGCGGCTTAAGAGACGCGCCCTCCGTTGACACCTGCCGCGAAAACACGGGCTTCGTAGTGGCATCGCGGATTCGCTTGGGCAGTGGCTTCTTGGTAGACTGGTTGTGAAACAGCAACATGTTATCAAGGGGAGGCGAGGCGTGATTTTCATCAAGACATTCAAGGGTTATGAGGACAAGACGCTGATGCTTGACGCTGATGTAAACACATGGATCGCGCAAAACCAGATAGACGTGGTGGATGTGAAGTCGGCGCTCAGTCACGAACACGAATCACGGGCAGGTTCGGGAGACCTTCTATACACGGTTACGTACCGCGCAGATGCCCCGGTCGACTAACCGCGATCTGCCGCTTACACGTACCGTCGCGGCAGGGCTGCGGCAAACGCGTCCAATTCAGGCCGGATCCGTGCGAGAATGTCAGCGGTGGGTGTGCCGTTGTCGATCCAAGTGCGCAGTGCCGGCCCGCCAGCCAACACATCAAAAAATCGTGTCCACTGAAACTCATTCGGATGCCGCTGGCGTATCGCGCCCAACAATGCCACGGTCGTGGTGAATGCACGAACGTTGTGCGGGTTCTCGACATGAAGACGTATTCCGCGACACGCTTGGTCGCGATAGCGGGGATTCGAGGCCCGTCCCGGAATGGCGCGCGGGGTATAGACGCACGCCGACAAACGGCATCCGGGCGACAAAGCAGGATCTATCGCGCCAATTATGCTTTCGGCATCAAGCCACGGCGCCCCAAACACGTGGAACGGCGTCTCGGTGCCGCGCCCTTCGTTCAGATTCGTACCTTCGAACAGACAGGTGCCGACGTAGAGCAACGCGGTCAGCGGCGTCGGGATGTTCGGAGACGGCGGCGTCCAAGGATAGGCGCACTCCTCGAACAGCAGGTCCCGGCGCCAGCTATCGAGCACATTCACGTAGACCACCAGCTTCTGGCGGCTGAATTCTTCACGCAAAAAGAATAGCGCCAACTCGCCCATGGTCATGCCGTGGCGGATCGGGATGGGCGCGCAGCACACGGGCGAATCGGTGAACTCGGCAATCGGGCCCTCGAGCACAACACCCCCGAGTGGATTGGGCCGATCAAGAACCAGCACCGGTTTCTTGGCTTCCGCGCAGGCCGCCATACACTCCCGCATCGTCGCCATGTAGGTGTAGTAACGAGAACCAATATCCTGGAGATCGACCACAAAGAGGTCAATCTCGGCCAGTTCCGTACTCGAGGGGCGCTTCCGTTCGCCGTACAAGCTGACCACGGGCACGTTACCTTCCTCGGAAGGAACGTTAGCGCCCGCTTCGTAATTGCCGCGAATACCATGCTCGGGACCATACAGAATATGCAGCTTGTGCGCGGCTCCGAGATCGAATACATCCAGGATATGACGGCCCAGCTCGTCCACAACGGCATGATTGGTGAGCAGCGCGATCCGGTTGGCGTTGCGCAGGACATGGAACCGCTCGTTCAGCAGCCGATCAAGCCCCGCGTGGGTGTTCGCCTTGCGCGGATACAGCTCGCGCGCGACACTTCGGTGAAATGTGCTACGCAAGGTTCTGTTGTCGCGGCCGCCCCGGCCGGGGTGGCAGGTGTTGGAAAGCAGAACGGCAAAATTTCCCCTCCTCAGGTCCATCCACATGCTGGTGCCGGTCCATCCCGTGTGGCCCAGCGCATGACGAGACGGAAGAAACCCGGTGGTCCTCGATTCCCAAGGGTCCACCAGCCAGCCAAGACCCTGCCATGGGTAAGACGGCACCTGGCCCTTCGCGCTGATCTCGTCGAGTGTCGCTTCCGAGACCAGTTCGCCCCGCATAAACGCCCGGCAGAAAACAGCCAGGTCTGAGGCCGTCGAAAACAACCCGGCATGCCCTGAAATGCCACCGGCGGCAGATGCGTTTTCGTCGTGGACTTCGCCATGCACGAGACGGTTGCGCCACGTGCAACGTTCGGTAGGCGCGCAACGCGCACGCATCGTCTCGGAAGGATTAAAGACGGTATCGGTCATGTGCAAAGGCTTGAAGATCGCGTCTTCACAGAAACGGTCAAGGGTTTGCCCGGTTACGTGTTCTATGATCCGGCCCAAGATCATGAACCCGATGTCGGAATACCGCCACAGCAGCCCCGGGGGGCCATCGGCGCCAATGGCCGCATACTCGACCAGCATGGTGTCGATCGAGGTGTGTGTGCGATAGAAGGCTCGGCCCGGCGCAACGCCTCCTGCATGGGTCAACAAATGCCGAACCGTGATGGCTGGAAAACCCGTCATCGCCAAGTAATCGGTCGCGGGCTTGTCGAGTTCGAGCGCTCCTTTCTCACGCAGCATCAGCACCGCTGTCGTCGTCGCAACGACCTTGGTCAGCGAAGCCAGATCGTACAACGTTTCCGTGTCCGTCAAAACCCGAACAGGGTCAATCTGGCGGTATCCGACCGCTTCGTGAAACAGCATGTCATCAAGTGTGCCTACATACGCCACCGCGCCCGGACTCTTCGAATCCCGCACGGCCTCAATCAATGCTTGTCGGATCGTTTCTCGCACGATGCTCTGCGAACCCCCTTGGCAGTGTGAATATCTCAGGGACAGCCGCCTTGATGGCCGTCACGTGAGTCTAACCCGGATATTTCACAGCTTTCAACTGGCGGGCATACGCGTCTGAAACAACGGTCTTGCGTGAATATGCTGTGATTCTCAGATACCGCAGGCTGCCGTGAAATTGCCCAGAATAATCTGGTTGCAGAAACGGTAGGCGCTCTCTTCGCAACCCCATTCTGCACCACGCACAAGGCACAAGCGTGTGCACGGCCCGAGATGGAAGATGTGTCAGATGGCGGAGATGCCACGCACAAAAAACGCCGAGGACTCCCACTCCCGAAAACGGCAAGACCATTTTGGAGAGCAGAAGCCCCCGGCCTATACGGCTGGAGTTTGCTACTTCTTCTTCTTCGCGGCAGCCTTCTTCTTCTTGGCGGCCGGCTTCTTCTTCGCCGCGGCCTTCTTCTTTTTCGCCGCAGGCTTCTTCTTCGCCGCAGGCTTCTTCTTCGCGGCAGCCTTCTTCTTGGCGGCCGGCTTCTTCTTCGCCGCAGGCTTCTTCTTGGCGGCCGTCTTCTTCTTAGCGGCGGTCTTCTTCTTCGCCGCCGACTTCTTCTTTGCCGCCGTCTTCTTCTTCGCTGGGGCCATGGTGTTCCTCCTTTCTCGCGTCTTTACCCCGAAACATGTGCTACCTCTCGGGAACCTCATACACACGATGAGACCCGAGACCGGTAACACGGCTCATGACCTGGTCATGAAGCCTTATGCCAACGAGCCGTAGGCTCGATATGGCCAGTCGTGTACCCCGACATCCCACTGTCGTGGCCCGGCAACACGCTGCATCCATCGGGTAAAACGTGGTGAGCCGCGCAGCTTTTTTGCGCAATGCTCATTCCCCATGCAGACGGGTAACGGCGCTGTTACAAGCCGCATCCATCGCTTTCCCCCAAGACGCTGGCAGATGCACAATCTCACCCAAAAAGAAATTCGTTGCGAAAACCCCTGTGCATCTTCTCGCGTCGATCAAGACGGCGTCCCCCAATCAATCCCGAGCTGCTTCACCTCGAGAAGAAGAACTTTTCCCCTGCTCCCCATCGCGAAACCGCATTGGTTTGCTCTTCGAACAACGTATGCATGTTCACTCCAACACAAGCTTCCGTGCAGCGCATCGCTGCTCTCTATATAAATGTGTAGCAGACACTACGAAAAATAGCAAGTGTTTTCGACGACTTTCGTATTTTTTTTCGTCGCTCTTTGATTCGCCGAAAGGCTGTGATACAGTAAGTGCGGTTCGCCGGTGCCCGCTTGGGCACTCCAAAAACGAATGTATGGCGAATGTTGTTCGTAGGGTTGTATGTCATTTCACCGTGTAATGACAGGGCGATTCGCAACGCACAAAGAGGGAGATAAGTTATGGCCGACACAGTCGCAGGATTCTTCTCGGAGTTGGGATCAAAGGTGAATCCCGAAAAAACGGCGGGCATGAACGCTATCTATCAATTTGATATCACCGGCGACGGCGGTGGCAAATGGTACGTAAAAATCGCCGATGGCGCGGTGGATGTTGCCGAAGGAGAAGCAGAGGCGCCAAACATTACACTGAGCGCGGACGCCGCATCCTGGCTCGACATCGTTAACGGCAAGACCAGCGGCCAGACAGCCTTTCTCATGGGAAAACTTAAAATCCAAGGCGACATGAGTCTGGCCATGAAGCTGGCCAGCGTGTTTGGCCTTGCCTAGAACGAACCACGGGGGGCCGCCCGCCCCCCGCTTTTCACGTGTGCACGCATACTGATTTCCGTTTCATATCACTTCTGCTCTCCCTGGCAGCCCTGTGCGCCATGGGATGCGGACCGCGCGACACCGTATCAGCCATCGAGACTCCAATCCACCTGACATTGACCGCAGCCGATGGCGCACAGATTTCGGCAACGCTCTACCCCGCCCGCAAAGCGCAACACACCAGCGGGGTCGTATTGGTTCATGATAAGGGCGGAAATGCCGCGCAATGGAGCGAGTTTGCCCGCAGGCTTCAACGAAGCGGCATTGCCGCAATCGCATTCGACATGCGCGGGCACGGCGCGAGCACGAGCCCTGAGGGCGAGCCGGCGTCATTCCGCGACTTCACCCCACACGACTGGCTGCAGGCAATATATGATATTCAAGCGGCCCGCAATGCGCTTCCGGCTCACGGCATTGACCCAGACAACCTCGCCGTCATGGGCGCCGGCATGGGCGCAAACCTCTCGGCACATTACGCCGCGCAGGATGAAACCATTCAGGCTCTTGTGTTGGTATCTCCTGGTCTCGAATACGACGGCGTAACGATCCGAAAAGCATTCGAGGCTTACAAATTCCGGCCCTCACTGCTCGTCGCCACCGAAGGCGACACCTACGCCGCCTCTTCCGCCCAGACGCTCAAACGACACGCCGCGACATTCTGTGATTTGCGCGAATACCCGGGAGGAACGCGCGGCATGGATATCATTCACTCGATGGCAAGTGCGCGCGAAGAGATTACCTTCTGGCTCGAGAGCATACTCCTGACCCCAAAATACGCCCCAGTCGAAGAAGAACCGTGAACACCAGGTGCGACAGCTTGACGCAGCCCCCCGAGCCGCATATACTGCGCACCGTGAATTGTGCGGTAGTGGATAATCTTGCAGAATTGGGGTAGCGACGTGTCAGAAAAAGGACACAATCCAGGGTTTTTCAAAGATCAGTCGGGCGAATTGCAACAGGAACGCCGCAAGAATGGCGACCGCCGCAAGCGCGACGTACCATTCGAGCACGAAGACCGGCGCCGAAGTTCGCGGCGCCAGGCCGACCTCGAGATTGTCGAACGCGAACACAAACAGATGATCGAGGAGGCCCTCGAGGAATTCGCAGCCGAACACGATCAGGAACACCGCCCCTGACGACCAGCATCGCAGGAAGGGGGTTCCGGAAGTGTGCGCGGCGCGAGGCAAGAGGACGCCTCAGGCTCTGTCAAAGACAGCGCGGCGCAAGAACGAAATCAGCGTGATTCCGCGAGCACACGGTCTGCCCGCCGTTTAAGCTCCGACGCCGTCTCTTCGGCCGTCTTGACGCCGTTCAAGACGCCCGCGACCGCATTCTCTATCAGTCCGCGCACTTCCTGCCATCCCGGCACATTCGGTTCGGACTTCGCAAACGCCAGACAGTCGAACGGCACTCGGTTATAGGGCCATTCCTCCCAGAATGCTTGAATGCGCGGGTCTTGCGCGGCCGACTTGCGCATCGGCAGATATCCCGTCCCGAGCGCCCAACGCACCGTGATCTCGGGCGACGTGAAATATTTGGTAAACTCCCATGCCGCCCGTTCGTGCTCGGGCGTGGTCGTAAAGATATTGACGTTCGGGCCATAGAGAACGGTCTTTGGATTGTCGGGATCCGCCTGAGGAATGACAGCCATGCCCCAGGCTTCAGTCTCGATCAGCATCGCGGTATAGGTGCGGTGTGAACTCGAGCGAAAGAAAAAGGCGACCTTGTCTTGCGCAAAATCGGAACGGTCGTCGAAGCGGTGCGCCAGAATCTGATAGGCCAGATTTTCCTTGCCGAGCGTTTCGTAAAGACTCAATACGGCCAGCGATTCCGGCGAATCGAACAGGCTTTCACCGTTGGCATACACTTCTCCGCCCATGCTGTACACCATCCCGTTAAACGTCGAGGCGTCGACCGCCACGGCATAGGCCGGCCGGCCCGTGCGCCGCTTGATCTCCCTGCATTGTTCCAGAAATTCATCCCACGTGCGCGGGGGCGCATCAAGCCCTGCCGCGGCCATCACGCGCTTATTGAAATACAGCATCAGCACCGATTTGCAGAAGGGAAACGAATACATCGCATTGCCAAGCGACGGATACCGGTTGGTTTCGAGCAGCACGGGAAAGAAATCGTCCAGTTCTTCTTGAGTGAGGCCGCTCTCCGGGTCGTTCACAAAAGGATCAAGCGGCACGATGGCCCCGGATTGCGCATACACCGTAGTCATGCTTTGATACCCGACCGCCATGGCGGGCACCGTGCGGGCCTGGATACTCGTCATGATCTTGCGAAAGATCTCGCTGTACCCGCCCACATAATCGGCCTTAACGGGGACGCCGTCGCGCCCTGCGTTGAACTCGGCGATGATACTCTCGAGCAGCTCGCGGTTTTCGTCGGTCTGTCGGTCCCAGAACAAGGCGGCATCGGGGTCGATCGGGCGAAACTCCTTCGGGACTCCGCAGCCGGACGTCATGACCCACATTGCCACAACGCCCAGAACCGCCGCCGCATATGCCGTGCGTCGATAAGTCATCCTTTGATTCCCGCGCTGATAGCGCTCTCGAGAAAATGCCGCTGCGCCGCGAAGTATAGCGCCACTGTCGGGAGGATAACAACGGTCGCCGCGCACATAAGCAGATGCAGCCGAACGCCTTCATCCGACGAGAACAAGGTCAGCCCTACCTGCACAACCCGCATGCGATCGCTGTCGGTCACCACCAGCGGCCACATCAGCGCGTTGTAACTGGCCAGGAACGCAAACAAACCAACCGTCACCGCGGCAGGCTTGACCAAAGGCATCGCAATCCAGACCAGAAACCGCAAATGACCGCACCCGTCCACTTTGGCTGCATCAAAATAGTCCGAGGGCAAGCTCATGAACGCCTGCCGCATGAAAAATATCGAAAACGCGTTGGCGCACCAAGGAACTATCAGCGCGGCATAGGTGTCTTTCCAACCCAGCCGGGTGATCAGCATGAAGTTTGGAATAAGCGTCACCTCGAACGGAACCATCATCGTCGCCAGCACCAGGCTGAACAAGACGCCCCGGCCCGGGAAATCGAGGCGCGCAAACGTATACCCCGCAAGCATCGAAGTCACCACAACAGCCGCCGTCACGCTGAATGCAACCAGAAACGAATTGTAGAAATAGCGGACGAACTGCGGCGCCTGTTGAAACATCAACACAAAATTGCTCCACATCCACTGTTCAGGAAAGATGCCGAGCCCCGGCGACAGCGCTTCGGCCTCCGACTTGAGCGCCGTCGCCACCATCCAGACGAAAGGAAACGTGGTTCCAATCGCCCCAAGCGTCAGCACCGCGTATAGGGTTATGCTGCGCATCATTCGTAGTGCACCCACCTGCCTGCAATGCGCCATTGCAGCACGGTCATCAGAACAATGCCGAGGGCCAGAAGGGTAGCCACCGCCGCTCCGTAGCCGATGCGGCCGAATTCGTAGAAGTTCGCATAGATGTAGACCGTCAGATTTTGAGTCGTGTCTTGAGGACCCCGGCCCGTGCCGGTCATCGCATAAAAACTGTTGAACGCCTGAAAAGCCTTGATGGTGCTCACAACAAGCAGGAAGAAGAGCGTGGGCGACAGAATCGGCAGCGTGACCGCACGTGTTGTCTGCCGCCAGTTGGCGCCGTCGATGCGCGCGGCCTCCTCGAGTTCGCGGGGAATGGCGGTCAGGCCCGCGAGAAAGATCACCACCATGAACCCACTCGAATGCCAAACCTCGAACGCCATCACGCAGAACAGAGCCAGGCTCGGTCCGATGTCATGCCGAATCCAGCCGTTCGTAAGAAGGTGCAACACCCCCCGCGATTCCAGCAGCCAGATCTGAGGTTGCAGCCCCAGCAGTTGCAGAAACGCGTTCACCGGCCCGTCTTGCGGATGCAGCATCGCCGCCCATACCGTAGCCGAAGCAACCACCGCCGTGATGTAAGGCAGAAAGTACAGCGTACGGAACAGGCCGCGGCCCCGCACAATCCGATACAGCAGTGACGCTATCAAAAAGCTGACCGCCATCGTGACGGGTATCGTTCCGACAACGTAATACAGCGTGACGAGAAGACTGTTCCAGAAGGAGGGCTCCGTCACTGCCCGGGCATAGTTGCCTAACGCGAAGAACGTCCGCTCCGGACGTCTGTAGTTGAACAAGCTGAGGTACACGGCGAAGAACAGCGGAAAAACACCAAACATGCCCAGAATTGCAAACACGGGAGACAGCAGAAAGCCCGCCAATGGCGCGTCGCGCCACCGCTTGCCGCGTATCGCGTCAAAAAGCCCATCCAGCGCGGCCAATACCCGGTCGAGCCCGTCAAGAAGAGGCCGGTGAAGCGCTCCAACTACTATGGCTGCCGCAAACACTCCAAGTATCTGTGCCCACACGATACGACGTTCTCCCCTCCGGCCCACGCAAAACAAGGCAAAAATACCGTACGGCCTGCGCCGGCACATTGTCAATGCGCCGCCCACGGCCTCCAACGGACACGCAACACCATCCGAACACCGATGCCAGAAAGACAAAATGAGCCAAATCGACGGATAAGCATCAATAAAAACCGAGCCAGCACCGGGTGACGCCGGTGACCGGATTATCGAGCGGCATTTTGCCGACGACCTCCCAAAACACAGACGTCTCAGCCGGAATCCAGGAATCGCTCGAGAAGGGCCAGAGAACGGCCGACAGCACCCCGATTGGCACTCACAGCGGCACGACCATTAGACGCAAGCCGTTCGCGCCTCTCAGGGGCGTCCAGCAGCTCTCTCAGCGTTTCCGGCAGTGCTTCTGAAGTTACCTCGAGTGCCCCGCCGTTACTCAGAAGGGCGGTCACTGGATCAATGACACTGCTCATATAGGGGCCGAACACCGTGGGGATGCCGAGAGCCGCGGATTCCAACGGATTGTGCCCGTCATCCTTCGGGCGAAAACTGTCGCAAATCACGGCAATGCTTGCGAGCGCATAGAACGCGCACAACTCGCCCATCACATCGACGACGAGCACCCGCTCTCCCGCCGGAGCACGGCCCTTCAGCGTCTCCGAACGCAACAACAGCGGCTCGTCAAACGCGGCACAGACCCTGCCAGTGCGCTCGATATGCCGGGGCACAAGCACGAGCCGCAAGTCAGGGCAATGGTCGCGCAGATGTGCCCAGCACTGAACCGCCAGGGGGATATCCGCGGTGTGCACGCTGCCAAAGACCACCACCGGGCAGTTCCGGGGGATTCCCATCGCCTCGCGAAGAGCGTTGATCTGGGTTTCGGGAAACTCCGTGCGCACCCCCTCGAACTTCGTACACCCGGTAACATGCACAGCGTCTGGGGGAGCCCCGAGGGCGCGCATTCGTTCCGCATACTCTTCATTCTGCACGCACGCCGCTGATAGATCGGCGAACACCGGTCGCCAGAACCGCCGCAGGCGCCAATACCCGGGATAATGCTCATCGCTGATGCGCCCGTTAAGAACAGCCACGGGAATACCTGCCTGACGCGTCATGCGGATCGCGTTGGGCCACACTTCGGTCTCGAGCAGCACGAGCATGCGCGGCTGGATGCGGTCGAGAAAACGGCGAACACACAACCGATGGTCAAAAGGGAACCACGTCACCGGAAATGAGAGGGTCTCGGCCTGCTGTTTGCCGGAGATGGTCGAGGTCGTCAGCAAGAGCGGCACATCCGGCCACCGTGCGGCCATGGCCTCGAGAATGGGCCGGGCCGCGTTGACCTCCCCCACGCTGCATGCCTGCAACCAGATAGGGCGCTGGCCCACAGTATCTGGTCGCCGCGGAGCAAACCGGCCCAGCAAAGGGCGGTGTTTCGGGCGCGCCGCCAGATACGCGACCCCCGGCGCCGCCGCAAGCGAAGTCAATACATCATAGGTAAAGAGTAAAGGCATGCCGCCTCACACAAAAAGGGCGGCCAACAGCACGAAGCCGTCTTGACCGCCCAAGTTCCAACCACTGGCCGAAACCTGACTAGAACGCAGCAGGCTCGAAGTACCGCGCACCCGTCGGATCAACAATATCGACCGTCACGAAGATCAGCAGACTGTTCTGTGCCACCTCGCGCGATTTGCCGCGGAAGAAGAACCCGATCAACGGAATATCGGCGAGATACGGGAAACGGTCGTCGCTTTGCGTGGTCCTGTCCGTAATCATTCCACCGAGCACCAGCGTATCCCCATCGTGCACCATGACGTTGGTGTACACTTCCTGGGTCGAGATCTGAGGATAGGTTGTGGTGGTCCGCGTCTCCTCGCCCTCGATGATGGTCGTGGTGGTGTAGGTGTCCTGGCCCACGAGCGAATCCACGTACGGATTCAGCCAGAGGCGCACCAGATCCGTTCCCGAGACCTGCGGCGTCACGGTTAACGTGATGCCGAACTCGAACGTCTCGGGATAGATGTATTGCGACGCACTCGCCCGCGAAGCTCCGCCCAGCGGCCCGGTATCGGTCGTCACAATGACCGTTTCCGCATTCGTAATAAACGTGCGCGACGTGTAGTCGCGGATAACCGCACGCCGCCGGTTCAAGGTCGTGACCTTCGGCGAACTTAACAGCTCCGTCTCGGTCAGGCTGTTGAGGAAATCGAACGTCACCCCGAGGGTGTCGCCGTCCCTATTGTCCGTAATCGTCCCCGTGAAATTGAATTGCCCGGGGGGCCCTGGGTTGGCGACTGCGTTCAGTATGCCCTGAGTAATGGAGTTGTTAATCACACTCGTGCCGTCGGGACGCGTGTAAAACGGGATGCTTTCCAACACGCCGTCGCCGTTAATGTCGTACTCATAGGTCGCATCTTCCAGCCCTGGAATAGCCCGCGCACGATTTCCGACATCCGACTGGTCAAAGCTCCACTCAAATCCAATTTTGTCGAGATCCGTGACGCTGACGGTCACAAACTTGGCCTCGATGGAGACCTGCTTCGGCATGATGTCGATCTGCTCGAGCTGCTCCTCGAGAAGATCGAGATTGGTGGGCGAATTCCGGGCGATTAGCTGGTTTGTGGTCGGATTGTAGATCATATACGAAAGCACTTCGCCCGTTTGCGGCTCGATAATCGGCGACACCATCCGCTGCAGCATCGTGATGATGTTTGGCGCACCCATAAGCATCTCGACTTCGCCTGTTGCAATGCCGTCGTCGTCAACCGCGGCGCCTACTCCCGTGAACCCAAGGATGATAGGCATCTCGGTCATAGCCATATAGCCGCCCATGCCACCGCGCATGCCACCGGCCATGCCGCGCGTGCCGCCCATGCCCATGCCGCCCATGCCGCCCATGCCGCCCATGCCCATGCCGCCCATGCCCATGCCGCCCATGCCGCCCATGCCGCCCATACCCATGCCGCCCATACCGCCGCCCATGCCGCCCATGCCGCCCATGCCGCCCATCATGCCACCCATGGCCATGTCCGTGTACGAAACTGGTTCTTGCGTAAGACTGAAGAAACCGCCGCGGCCACCAGCCATGCCGCGGCCACCAGCCATGCCGCCCATGCCGCCGCGCATGCCGCCCATGCCGCCCATGCCGCCCATGCCCATGCCGCCCATGCCGCCCA
>SLSB01000678.1 GCA_007130675.1 Candidatus Hydrogenedentota bacterium
AAAATAGCGGCCTCCGAGCGGATCCTCCGGTACAGCCTCGATGATGCCGCCGGTTACGAGTTCGTCGAGCGACTCGGGAAGGCGCTGGTGGCGGTTTTCAAACAAGGCGGCCGCTTCGCTCAGTTGTGCGCAGGTATCCTCGATGGCGATCTCCATGAGTTTGCGTTCGGCCATGTTGCGAAGCATTCTTTCGTCGCTGTTGCGCGCCATGTCTTCCCACATGGCGCGCTCGAACGCATCAAGGTCGTGCATGCGCGCGATGTTCGAGGCAAGGTCGATGACGCGTTGGGGGGCGGTGCCGGTGGCCACCGCCATGCCGAGATACTGTGTGGCGTACACCGGCGTATTGGGCTCGTCTCGCCGGTTCAGCAAATGCACCATGGCGATCTCGTGGGGGAGAATCCAGGCGTCGGGGTTGTGGACCATCCCGCGTTTTAACAGGTTGATGCTCGCATCTCCGTCGGCCTTGAGCGCGGCGAGAAAAATACCGCCGTAGTAATAGACGTCCACGAAGTAGGGGTCGAGACGGGTGATGACGTCTGTCATATGGTCGAGCCAGATGTATTTGTTCTCGCCGTGGAATTCCTCGGCGGTGTACTGAATACACTTGAGCCAGAGCAGATTGGCCACAACGCTGCTCATGCCGCCGGTGAAATGGTTGAGGAGCTTTTCGTTGGGCAGGTAGAGCAGTTCCTCCTCGAAATCTCGCGTTCGGCGCGCATCGAGCTGCCGCTGCGCGATGATGCAGCAGCTCAGCCCAATGGCTACGGTAAGCGGGGCTATGACCATCCAGCGCGTGTTCATACGTCTTTTTCCTGAAAGGCCAGCGAGGCGACGATCAAGAGCACGGCCGTGTACACCGTGCCGTACGCAAGCGCCCAGAGAACATAGCCCGAGGCAACAGGCACGCCATTGGCCGCCTCGGCGCGGATATCGAAATTCGACAGATTGGGTACAACATAATAGATGGCCAGCAACACATACCGGCTCGCGGCTTCGTCAAAGTGGGGGGGGAGGTCGGTGAATATCGTGGTGGCATGACCGACAATATAGGTCGAGAACACGATGATTGCGCCGAGGATGGGCGAGGTGACGGCGGATAAAAGCACGGCAAGGGCCGTCACCAGGAGTAACTGCCAGTAGATGAGCAACACCGCCTGGAAGAATATGAGGTCGAGGGTTCCGCCAAGCATGACCACGTACAGAGCGGCCACGGTAGCCATCACTGCCGTGGTTACGGCCAGCAGCGCCGCCAGCCCAAGGTATTTGCCGAGTATGAACTCCCAGCGGTGCATGGGCCGGCAGAGAATGGTGTAAATGGTGCGTTTGTCGATCTCTTTGTACACGAGGTTCGTGCCGACAAAGATCGCGATCAACACACCAAACACCGACACGGCCGCCAGCGAAATGTCTTTGATGATTTTGATGTCCTGTCCAATGCTGATCCAGCCGAGGGCTTTCGACCCGAAGATGGCGGTGGCGGCAAACAGCAGCAGCACGTACAGCACTTTGTCGCGCACGGCCTCGCGGAAGGTGTTGCGTGCAACGGCCAGCATTCTCATGTGTCGTTCTCCTGTTCGCGCATGAAGTATTCCTCGAGTGACTCGCGAATCGGGGTGAATTCGACCAGTCTGCCGCCCGATTGCAGGATATCCGCGGCGAGGCTGTTGGCTGTGTCCATATCGTTAGTAAAAAAGTGCCGTCCCTGCTCGGATTGCCGCACGCCGTCCGAGCGGGCTTTGATCGGGGCCGCCGCGGCATCACTCAGGCCTTCGGCGATGATCTCGACGCGGTTGACCCGGCGCGTCAACAGCTCATCGAGACGGCCCTGCGTGGTCAGACGGCCTTTGACGAGAATACCCACGCGGCTGCATATCTGCTCGACATCTCCGAGCACGTGTGAACTGAAGAAAACGGTCTTGCCCTGGCTGTGCAACAAAAGGATGAGTTCACGGATCATGCGGCGGCCGAGCGGGTCGAGTCCCGACATGGGCTCGTCGAGGATCAGCACCTCGGGGTCGCCCACCAGCGCCACCGCGAACCCGAGTCGCTGCCGCATACCCTTCGAGAAACCGCGGACCCGCTGCTCCGCAATCGAGCGCAGGTCGAGCAGGTCCGCGAGCCGTTCCCAGTCGGCTTCGCGTTGCGCGCGGGTGAGACCGTTGAGTTCGCCGTAGAAATCGAGCGTTTCGCGGGGATTAAGGTATTCGTAAAAGTACGGGTTCTCGGGAAGGTAGCCGATGTGCGCCCGGGTTTCGCGTTGGCGTACGTCTTTTCCCATGACAAACGCTTCGCCCTCGGTGGCGCGCAAGAGGCTGCACAAAATCTTGATCGTGGTGGTCTTGCCCGCCCCGTTGCGGCCAAGAAAACCAAATACTTCGTTGGGCGCGATCCTCAAGGTGAGGTCATCGAGCGAACGCGCAGCGCCGCGCGCGACATGCCCCCGGTAGACCTTAGTCAGGTGTCTGGTGTCTATTGCATGCATAGGCTATCCCTTTGAAGCCGGGGGGGCAGGCCCGTCTCGCTCCGCTCGCCTGCTGCAGTTCCCGGTTTCACACCTTCAAGTTGTCTTGTATACTCCGGACGGCCCGCGTGATGTCGGCCGCATGACCGAACGCGCTCAGGCGGAAATAGCCCTCGCCGCTGGGTCCAAAACCTGACCCGGGTGTGCCGACCACATGCGCCTCTTCGAGGAGCTTGTCAAAGAAGTCCCACGATTTCATGCCGCCAGGAGTCTCCAGCCAGATATAGGGAGCATTGACGCCGCCGTACACCGTAATGCCCATGCTATCGAGGCCTTCCCGGATTAGCCGCGCGTTGCGCATGTAATAGTCGATGAGCATCCGGCACTCGCGCTGGCCGGTCTCCGAAAGCACGGCCAGCCCGCCGTCCTGGACAATGTTCGAGGCGCCGTTGAACATCGTGGTCTGGCGGCGGAACCACAGCCGGTTGAGTGTGCCGGATTCGCCGTCTTCGCACACCAGTGCTTTCGGGACGATGGTCCAGCCGAGGCGCACGCCTGTAAACCCGGCCTCTTTCGAGAAACTGTTGATCTCGATGGCGCACTCGGCTGCGCCGTCGACCTCATAGATGGTGCGCGGCAGATCCGGTTCGGTGATAAACGCGGCATAGGCGGCATCGAAGATGATCACGGCCTTGTTGTTCCGTGCATACTCGACAAACCGGGCCAACTGGTCTTTCGTCGCGACCGTTCCCGTCGGATTGTTCGGGCTGCAGAGGTAGATCAGGTCCACCTTGCGCGAGGGCAGGTCCGGGAAGAATCCGTTATCCTTTGTGCAGGGCATGTACACCAGGCCCTCGTACTGTCCATTCAACGCCGGACCCGTGCGGCCGGCGATGACATTGCTGTCCACATAAACCGGATAGGCGGGGTCCTGAACCGCCACAGCGTTGTCCGTGCCGAAGATCGACTGTATGTTGGCGGAGTCGGGTTTTGCGCCGTCGCTGACGAAAAACTCGTCCGGCTCGAGTGTCACGCCGTACCCGGCGTAGCGCGCGGCCAGCGCCTCGCGCAGGTCGGCATTGCCTTGTTCATCGCCATAGCCGGAATAGGTATCGGCGCTGGCCAGTTTGTCGACCCCGCGCCGCAATCCTTCGATAATCGACCGAGGCAGCGGTTCGGTGGTGTTGCCGATGCCCAGGCGCATCACATCGATGCCAGGATTTGCCGC
>SLSB01000042.1 GCA_007130675.1 Candidatus Hydrogenedentota bacterium
GCCGCCGCCGAACTCATCGAAACGGGTGTTGCTCGTGAAGAGCAGCCGGGCGTCGAGCTGGCCGAAGGGATCGCGGCCGCTGATGCCGTAGTGATACTCATTGGTGCGGGTTGCGGCCGCAATACGGTCAAGCGCTTCAGCCAGCGTGGTGTCGTGATACAGCGCATCGCGCAGCAAGACCGGGAAGGGGATACCGTTGAGCGTTTCTGGGTCGCCAAATCCCCCCATAATCTGGCTGACGGAAATGCCATGCACGTTGAGGCCGCCCACGGCCGCCCCGGCCATCCCGGCAAACCCGACGACCGCGTGCTTCTCGCCATCGTTAGGTTCGTAAATGGCCACGACGGGGTAGTCCTGGACGCCCGCGTTCATGGTCCAGTCGAGGTTGCGCATGTGATAAAGGTCACCGTTGACCGTTGCCTCGCCCCATGCTGCAAATAGCCCGCACCCATACTCAGAGATATCGGGCAGCAAGTGCATTTTCTGTAACTCACGGAAGGTGATCTGGGGATAGCCCGCATCCGCACATCCGTCCGCCATGCCGCGCAGTTCCTGCTCCCAGGCCTCGGTGTCGAAGTGATTGCTGTTCCACATGGCGGCGATGGCGGCGTTGTAATCCGCTTCGGTCGCGGGAAAAACAGCCTTCATGCCGGTCCAGCAGGGAGCAATCTGTTCGGCAAGCAGATAGCCGTACCAATAGCCCATCTCATAGCGGGTGCCGCCCAGGCGGACCACCGTGATCTGATCAGTCCCCGTGCCGGCTGTTTCGATGGTGCCGTAGCCGCCCGGACTGTAACACGGGGTGATCGACGGGGTGCAGCGCACTTCGGTGGTAAATATGTGGGGTTCGCCGGGCGTGCCGCTGGCAAACTCGAATTCCATGAAATAGCCTGTCCATCCATCGGGCGGTGCCGGGATCGTCGCCGTGTAGTACGTCCCTCCCGGATCGGCCGCGCTAAGCGGCGTAGGCTGCCACACGGCATCGCCAACAATGTGAAGCCGGAAATCACGTGCGCCCGAGATCTCGCCGACGGTTCCGGTCCACAGCGTTGCCGAAAGAGGAACCGTGTCAAGCTGCACCTCGAGGGTCGCTTCGTCGGGCGTGTCGACGATATCCCAGTCGAGAGTCGGCAGCGTCTGGTTATGCACGACCGCATTGTAGAACGGAAGCATCCCGCGCACGGTGGCGTCATATCCTTCGTGCAGGTAGTGGTTCCCGTTCGGGAAATACCGCAGATACATGGGACCATAGTGCGCGAGTTCATCATAATAGAACTGCGCCGAATCGGGTACGAAGAATTCGTCAGCCGTACCGTTCAACCCGAACATGGGAATAGTAAACCGGCTTGCGTACGCATAGGGGTCAACAATCGCCTCGAGCGCCTGGCCCTCGGGCGTGTGCAACCGCGCAATCACGTCCATGTCCACATAGTCTTGCAGGGCTTCCGCGTAGCCGCACAGCGCCGAGTAGTGCCAGTCCATTTGTGCGCCGAGATTAAGCATGTCGATCACCATGGGCGCGATTCCGACCACGCGGTGGTCTGTCGCGGCGGCCAGCCATGTCGTCCAGCCGCGTTTCGAAGCGCCCGTGACCACAAAATCCTGAACCGGGGAATTCTGCTGAGCGGTGTACTGCTGCACCACGTCCATCGCGCGCACCGCGCTCTTCGCCATAGGCAGTAGCGCGGGCCATTCCTCGTCGGGGTCGCCCAGCGCCGCACTTTCGAGATACTTGTCGAACGTATAGGCGATAATCTCATCTTCGACGCGCTCGACGCCCTCTTCCTGGAACACCGTCGGCTGATTGGGCACCATTCTTAGCAGGGCCACGACCGAGCCCGACTGCACCGCGAAATCCGTCAGCTCATCGATGCGGTTTGGCGGGCTTTGTGTCGTGCGGCCGCCCGACACGAACAACAGCGCGGTGTCATTCTGGATGGCGTCCGGAATGGCCAATGCCAGCCAATGTTCCCAGACGTGCGGCGTCACCGTGGTCTCATCACGCCACTCTTGCGACGCAAACCGCAAAACCTTCCACTGTCCGCCGCTGAATGCCTCGCTTTGTTCTTCCTCGATATTGAGCGGCGTCCCGTCGTCCTTGCGCACGTAGCGGTCGAGCGCAGTGGCTTCATGCACGGGCAGCCCCACGAGCTGGGCCGAATCGGTTCCAAACGCATTCGACACGTGTAAGGTCACGGTGTAGGCGCCGGCGGCGGCATAGGTGTGCGTTGGATTCTTTTCCGTGCTCTCCGTTCCGTCTCCGAATTCCCACCGATACGTCGCCGTTTCGCCGGTGCCTTCGTCCGATGTGCTGGTAAAGGCGAATGCGTCGAGTTCGCTCACACCCCAAGGCCGGTCAACTTCGAAACTCGCTTGCGGCGGGAAACCCTGTGCCGAGATAAATCCAGCCTTGGTTTCGGTGCTCTTGTTGCCTTCGACGTCCGTCACCGTCAGGGAAACCGTGAAGCTGCCGACAGCTCGGTAGGTGTGCGTCGGATTCCGCAGCTCACTGGTGTTCCCGTCTCCAAATTCCCAATACCACGACGCCATCGCGACGTGACCCGGTTCCGACAGATCAGTGAATGTTACCTCTTGACCCAAAACAGGCTGGACGTCCGAACAGGTGAAATCTACTCTCGGTGGGACAGGTTCGACCGTGATGTAATTCTGCTTGACCGCTTCATCCTGCCCATGGGCCGATGTCACCCTGAGCCGCACGGTGTAGACGCCCGGGGCGGCATAGACATGTGTGGGCGCCGAGCCCGTGGCGATCGTGCCATCACCAAAATTCCATTGCCACTGGGTGATGGGGGCGGTGCCGTGCGCCGACTGGTCCATAAACCCAAGCGCGGAAAGAGCCGGAACGGTTGTGGCCAAGGCCGAAAAACCCGCCGACGGAGCGATCTTTTCCCGCACGGTGATGTAGTCTTGCTTGGTCTGCGTGGCGGTGACATCGCCGGACATGGTCGTCAGGGTCACATCGTAGCTGCCTGTGATAGCGTAGACATGGGAAGGATTCTGTTCGGTGCTGGTACTGCCGTCACCAAATTCCCACAGCCAATCCGTAATGCCTTCCAGACCGCCAGCCACGCGCGACAAGTCTTGAAAAGTTACCCGATCCCCTTGAAATGGCTGGAGTTCGTCGGCGCGAAACTCTGCCGTAAGCCGCCGCCGGGCAACCACCCGAATGCGCTGTTCACTGGCCCCCTCGCTCGACACGCGCACCGTGCCCGCGCTTTCCCCGGCCGAAAGCAGGCTGCGGTCTATAGTGACCGCAATGGACACGGGATCGTTCGGACCGGCACTCTGGCCGGTCTGGGGACTCACGGTAATCCAGGGTTCGGTAGGAGTTACCCGGAAAGGCGCCATGGGGGTAGCCGTAAGATTTTTGCGCACCTGGAGCGTCATCTCCGTGGCCTCTGTCCCGAAATCCAGTGAGCTGGGCGAGACCATGAGCACTACGCTCTCCTCCGGGGCCCCCGGACATCCGGCGTGCAGCAGTGACACAGCGGCCAAAACAGGCAACATCAAGAATCGAAGTAAACGTGGCACGGCAGGCATCCTTCTGTTGCTGGCATGATGCACCCCTCCGGCGCATGCACCGTCCCAATCCCTGACCTCAGACGGTTCTCATCATGCCATGTTTCCCTGTATAGGTCAATAAAAGCTCGCAAACGTTTGGTCAATA
>SLSB01000537.1 GCA_007130675.1 Candidatus Hydrogenedentota bacterium
GTTTGGCTTGGTTCGCCTAATCCGTTAAGGGAATGACGGTCGCTCCGCCTTCGCGGATGAGCGCGATAACGTCGCGGTTGGTGGCGGGGTGTTTGGATATGTTGAGCACGCGGTGGCCGCCTTCGATGCGGTTGGTTTCGGCGAACTGCCGCGCCGCGGCCACGTCGTCAAACACGTCGATGTTGAGGTTTTCGTAGGCATCGTATTCCTGGCGCAGCCAGCGTCCCAGTTCGGTTAACTGCGCATCGGTGGCGTCGGGCGGCACGGCGCAAATCATGCCTTTCAGCGCCGACGCGCCCTCCAAACGCGCGGCCTCTTCCGGTTCGCGCCCCCATTCCCTGATGATGGCGAAGCGAATGGGCTCGTCAACGCCGTCGGGCTCCGCCGTCTCGTCATAGTCTACCGTGGGAACTTCCGGCGGCTCGCTACTACGCGCCCGCGCGAGGGCTTCGGCGGCCTCTCGCGGCAACGGCTCATCGGTTTGGCGATAGCGGGTCGCGCGCTCGTATTGGAGTGCATCGAGTTCCGCGCGCAGCCGGTTGTTCTCGTTCTTGAGCTCGATGACAAATTCATCGAGCACGAGATCGAGCATGGCCTGCATCCGCGCCACATCCGAGCGAATGGCCGCAAGCTCACTGGAGATACCCGTTGGAGACTCATCAGTATCGGCCGCATCCTCGGTTTCCTGGGACTCCTCCTCGAGTCTTTCTCCCGGCGCGGGCTCGGTGTCCGGCTCGCCGCCCGGGTCGGCATCGGACCATTCCGGTGAAATATTCAGCGCGCCGCGGGGCACGGCGGCGGTCATATCAAGGCCCATCTCACGCATCGCGGCATCGATCTCGTCCGCAGCGTTCGGCGCGTCCTCGGGAAACGGCGGGCCGATGCGGGCTTTGACTCTCAGCGGGGGCGTGTTGACCTCGAAGGGCACGTCTTCGATGCGTGCCAGACCGGGCGGCGGGGGCGGAGGGGCGTCATGTCCGCCGCAACCGGCCAGTGCCAAGAGACACAGCACGAGCGCCCCGGCGAAAACCGGGATAACACGCGTCCGCCATGCCCATATCATATCTTGCAGGTGCACTTGTCTGTATGCCGTTCCGTTTCTGTTCAGACCGCCGCCCGTGTATTATGGAACGGGTACCCGTTATAGAACAACGTTTTCCCCGGTGCGCAGGTTTACGCTTGGAATGCCATGCGCACACGCATGCCCGACACGCGCGAAGGAGATTTCCGTGAACCCTGCCAACAGCTATTATTCTCTTTCTCCGCGGATTGTTCCCGCAAACCGCGAGACAACCATCACCGTCAAGCCGTTGTTCGAGCACTGCCGGTTCACACCGGACACCACCTGGCGCGCGGCGTGTTATCCCGCCGAAGAATTCGCCCGCCACAGCGGCTGGGGGCCGGATACGCGAATTCCCGCAATCGTCGAGGACGGGGTTATGCGATTCACCTGGTTTTTCGAGGCCGAACAGGAGCATGTGCTCGTCATTGAAGACGTTACCGCCGGCGAAGCGAGAGAAATTGCCGAGTTTCGCCTGTATTCGCTCGATGAAGACCTCTACGGCCGGCGTCCATACAAGGGCGATCTGCACATGCACAGCTCTCACTCGGACGGCCGCGAGTCGCCTGCTTACGTGGCGGGAGCATGCCGCCGCATCGGGTTGGACTTCATGGCCGTGACGGACCATCGTCTCTATGCGCCCTCGCTGGAAGCACAGCGTGCTTACGCGTATGTGCCTCACGACCTCGCAATATATCCGGGCGAAGAGATTCATCCGCCCGAGAATCCCGTGCATATGATCAACTTCGGCGGGTCGTTCAGCGTAAACGAAGTGTTCCAGCGCGACGAAGAGACCTATCGCGCTGAAGTGGCGAGACTTGCCGAGCAGGCGGGGCCGATGCCGCCCGGTGTGGATGCGTACCAGTACGCCTCGTGCGTATGGTGTTTCGACAAAATCCGCGAAGCGGGCGGGCTCGGTATCTTCTGTCATCCCTACTGGTTTACACAGCACCGCTACACACCCTCGGGCGCGTTGACCTCGTATTTGTTCGAGCAGCAGCCCTACGACGCCTTCGAGCTGATCGGCGGCTTCCATCGCCACGAGATCGACTCGAACACCCTTCAAGTGGCGCGCTACCACGAGGAACGCGCCAAAGGCCGGACCATTCCCGTCGTTGGCGTGAGCGATGCACACGGTTGCGAACGCGGCGAGCTGTTTGGGTGGTACTACACCATCGTGTTCGCGCCCTCTCTCGAACTCGAGGACATCATCGCGAGCATTAAAGCGGGGTATTCGGTGGCCGTGGAAGCGGTGCCCGGCGAAACGCCGCGCGCCTACGGCCCGTTTCGGTTCGTGAAATACGCCTTGTTCTGTCTGCGCGAGGTCTTTCCCCGGCACGATGCCTTGTGCGCGGAGGAAGGGCGCTTGATGCTCGCCTGCGCAGCACGCGAACCCGAGGCCGCCGACCGCCTCGCGGCACGCACCGGCCAGACCGCCCAATGGCTCGGCCATTGCTGGGGGAACGGCGCCTGAGAAGACTGTTTCACCGCAGCCAGCCGGTGATCTCGGCGAGGTCGAGGCAGTAGGCGTTGAAATTGGCCCACGACACGTCGGACGGGACACCGTGGTCGCAGCCGGGGATGTAGCCGCCGCTCTCGACGACGGGACGTATGCGCTCGAGTTCGGCTTTCAGCACGTTGCCGCCCGCGGCCATGGCGCGTTTGTCGATGCCGCCGCAGAAGGCGAGCCGGTCTCGATACTGTTCGCGCAACGCCACGATATCGTTGCCCGCCGCGACTTCCATCGGGTCGACGCAGTTGATGCCGCATTCGAGCCAGACCGGGATGAGCAGGTCGATGCGACCGTCCGAGTCCATAGCAATGACCGGCGTGCCCGCGCCCTTGGCTTCGTCGATGATGGCCCGGTAGCAGGGCGCACAGAATTCGCGGGTCATCTCGGGCGAGATCATCGGATGTTCCTTGAAGGCCATGTCTTCCGAGAAGTGGAGCATGTCGGGCGTGACGCGTTCGAGCAGCGGCCCGAGGGTAGCCACGCAGAAATCCGCCCAGAATTGCGCCATCTCGCGCACAAAATCCGGGTCGGTGAGCATAAGCATGCACAACCCCTCGAAACCGCAGAACTCGCGCAGTTGCCAGAACGGCCCGTTCAAACTGACGGCCAGCGGATAATCGCGTTCGCGCAACGCGGCGCAGCGCTCACCGAAATCGGGTGCGTACCGCTCGGGATGCTTCGGATCAAACCGTGGTTTCATCTTCTCCCAGTCGTCGCGGCTTTCGACTGGAAACTTATGCCATTTACGCGTCACAAAATCGTAGGGATTGCGGATGTACGTGTAGTCGTACTCGTCCGAGATCTCGGTGATCGCCCCCATCCAGTCCTGGACGATGTAGTGCCCGTCCTTATGTTCGAGCACCTTCTCCTCAAACGTCGGGATCATGCGGAACGACACGCCGGGGTCGACGGGAGGCTGCTCGGGCGTGAAGCGCACAGGTTCGAGGCCCAGGCGGACCCGTTCTTCGTTGATCCGCTCGTGGATCACGTCCATGTAGTCACGGTCAGGCGGGCAGCCCTGTTCGCGCCACGCCCGGCGCGTGGATTCGCGGCCCCCGCCCGGCGTGAACGGAATCCGGTCCGGCGCGCCAAACAGCAGTGTCTCGAGAAAA
>SLSB01000129.1 GCA_007130675.1 Candidatus Hydrogenedentota bacterium
ATTCCCCCGAAGGCGCCGTTGCTGAGGATCAACACAATGTCGCCGCTGGCGAGGGACGTCTCGAGGCCGGTGACAATGTCGGCGACGTCATCCGTAAACGCTGACGCAATGCTGTCGTGTTCCAAGGCGCGCACGACGGCCGCACGGTCGAGGCGCTCGGCCTCGGGGATACTATCCGCGCGGTGGATCGGCCCGAGCCAGACCGCATCGGCTTCGCGGAAAGCCGCCGTCATCTCGGCCTGAAAGCGGTTGGTGACGGTGGTATTCGAGCGCGGCTCGAACAGGACGTGCAGTTTGCGCTTTGGCCAGCGCTGGCGTGCCGCGGCGATGGTTTCGCGAATCGCGGTGGGATGATGGGCGAAGTCGTCAATGAACGTGACGCCGCGGGCTTCGAGAAACACCTCCATACGGCGCTTCACGCCTCGGAATCGAGGCATGACGCGGGCAATCTCGCCGGCGCTCATCCCCAAAACCGCGCCAATGGCGACAGCGGCCAAACCGTTGCGCAGGTTGTGCAGGCCCGCCATGGGCACGGGGACATCGCCCCAGGACGCGCCGCGGTGATGCACCCGCAGCCCGACACATCCCTCCGGAATGCCCTCGAGCGACACCAGCTCGCCGCGCCAGTCAGCCTCGTCGTCGAACCCGTACGATTCCGCCGTGCAATAGGCGTGTTCACGGAGCGCCAAAGCGTTCGGTTCGTCCGCGCACACGAATAAGTGGCCTTCGCGCGGCATCTGGCGGAGCATCAACCGGAATGCGCGGACGATCTCATCGAGGTCATGGTAGATATCGCCATGATCGAACTCGATCGAGGTGACCACCGCGATTTCGGGCAGGTAATGGAAGAATTTCGCCCGTTTGTCGAAAAAGGCCGTGTCGTATTCGTCGCCCTCGATAACAAAGGGCGCTTCTTCCATGCCGAGCCGGGCCGGATACGGGAAGTCGAGCGGCTGGCCGCCGATGAGAAACCCGGGTTCCATGCCCGACCCAGCGAGCAAGGAAGCCGCCAGCGCGGTGGTGGTGGTCTTGCCGTGGGTGCCCGCGATCACCACCGGGCGGCGCGCCCGCAACACCGCATCCTTGAGCCATTCAGCCAGGCTGAGGTAATGGAGTTTGCGTGTAAGAACCGCCTCGGCCTCGGGGTTGCCGCGGCTCAGCGCGTTGCCCAACACAACATAGTCCGGGTTCCAATCGAGGTTCGCGGCATCGTAGCCCACGGCCACCGGCACCCCAAGCGCCTCGACCATGTGCGAGGTGGGCGGATAAAGAGGGTTGTCGCTGCCGCGCACCTCCCACCCCGCCTCGATAGCCAGGCGCGCCCCCGCCACCATGGCCGTGCCGCCAATGCCCGAGAAATGAATGGAAGGTTTCGCTACACCGCCGGGATTCAGGCGAAACATAACGCGCGTACTCCTTGGTTGAGGCCAGAATGCTCCGTATTCAACCACATCGGCGCGGTCAAGGCAATCGGAAAAGTGCATCCGCGAAAGAAGGTCATCCCTGGTACCGCAGGCATCTCTGCATGAGGTCACCGAACGAGCGTGCCAGCGCGTGAAGGTGGCTCTGGCTCGGGGCCGAACAAGATATCCATCCCGAGTGGCGCTCCCATAAGCGCTAACATAAGGAAGTTTGCCGGCTGGAAATGCCTCTTCTGGGCTCAACTGCCGTTGCCGTTCGTGGTTGAAAGTGCCTTAGGCACGATAGAAAAAAGCCCCGGGTTTCAACCCGGGGTTCAGGGCACGCACCAAGCACATGAGTCCCGGCAGGGACGGCAGAAGACCACCCAGTACGATCCGTATCTGATGAAAAATGTGGCGGCTCTGCCGTCCCTTCGGGACTCGGATTCTTGTGTGGATGCCCGTTCCCCGGGTTTCCACCCGGGGCTACTGTATGACGTGCCTGCGGCACTTTCAACTCAAGAACGGCAAGGGCGCCAACAACAGTGGAACCTTACAAGAACAGTTCTGACAACATGCATCGCCATAGCGGGGTCATTGCAGCGCCAACGGAATCACGAATTCATCCATTTTGATCTGCAGCCCAAACTGGCTGTTTTCAAGGTTAAGTTAGCGCTTATGATTGGCGCTCCCGGGGGTGCTTGATACAGGTTGCAGTCCAGATTTGGCACACGTGTGTACGAAATGGAACGGCACATTTCGGACACTTGCGGGAATAGGCTTGGCGTGTTATTGTGGGAACGATGGAATGCCGGAAGACCGGTGATGGGTATGCAAGGGGTTGCATCGGTCAGGTGTGCCGGGGTGGAGGCCGGCGCATGGTTCTCATGATGGGGCTCTCATCGGCAACTGCCATTCCCACATATAAAAACGCTCAGCAGAACCAGACAACAATGCCGAAACCTATCAAGAGGAGCAGAATCATGAAACAGAGAGGCTTTACCTTGATCGAGTTGCTGGTTGTTATTGCGATCATTGGCATTCTGGCAGCAATTCTTCTGCCCGCGCTGGCGCGTGCGCGCGAGGCTGCCCGCCGCGCGGCCTGCGCGAACAACCTCAAGCAGATGGGTCTGGTGTTCAAAATGTACGCCAGCGAATCACGAGGCGAGATGTATCCCCCCGGTAAACAGTGCCATGGGAATAACTGCGCCAGCAACGTGCCCTATCAAGAGATCTGGTCGCCAGACGGCCCGTCGTTGTACCCCGAATACTTGACCGACCTGAATGTGCTGACGTGCCCGTCAGATCCCGATGCCGCCGATGGGATTCCGGATAGCTGGACAGACGACGCGGGCAGCGTGCGGGTCTGCCGGATCAGCCCCGTCTCGTACCTGTACTGGCCGTGGGCGATTCTCCCGAGGCATTACCTGGCCGATCCCGCGGATCTGAACAGTCTCGAGCCCGTGTTCGACCTGCTCAATCCGGCGTTCATAGGCCCGATCATCGAGTTGATCGAGGACTGCACCACGGCATGTGCGACTACCGGCGATTTCAGTGCGTTCAACAGGGACATCTCTCTCGACGACGACCAGACCATCTACCGCTTGCGCGAGGGGATCGAACGGTTCTTTATTACCGACATCAACAACCCCGCGGCCTCAAGCATGGCGCAAAGCGAGATTGCCATCATGAACGACGAGGCGAATGCGGATATCGAGTTCATGGGCTCGATGGCATTCAACCATCTGCCCGGCGGCGGTAACGTGCTTTTTCTCGATGGCCACGTCGAGTTCGTGCGGTATCCGGGCCAGTGGCCTATCTGCACGACATGGGCCAGCTTCATCGCCGAGGCGGGCGCGCTGTTCTAGCAGATTTCACGCCTTGAATGCGCCGGAGGTGACCCCCTGGACGAATGGCTTCGTGGCGTAGGCAAACAGAATAAGCAGGGGAATGCTCGAGGTCATATAGGCCGCGAACAGGCTGCTGTAATTCTGCGCGAACGGGCTTGTGGCGAGCACATAGAGCCCCGAGGCGACCACGTGGTAGCGGCCGTCGGTATTGACGATGAACGGCCACAGGAAATTGTTCCAGGTCGCCAGGATGTTCATGATGGCCACCACGGACAGCACGGGCTTCGACAAGGGCAGTACGATGTCGATATAGAGCCTGAAATGGCCCGCGCCATCGATGCGTGCCGATTCGAAGAGCTCTTCGGGGAGCCCGTCGAAGAACCCCTTGAACACAAACGTGGCGAACACCTGGCCGCCGGCGATATAGGGCAGGA
>SLSB01000265.1 GCA_007130675.1 Candidatus Hydrogenedentota bacterium
CATGATTGGCTTTCTCGCAACATGGCCGTCCCGGCAATGATTTTTGGGGCCTCATGTGCCTTATGTGGCCAAATCTTGAGACCATTCCAACGCAGAGCCGCCGAGGACGCAAAGGGCCGCAAAGAAGACCCGCAACAGAGCAGCGCGCGCCGCAAGAGCGCATGGTTCGTCTCCCCAGCTCCCAAAGACCCCGGCAGGGGTCCAATATGAGTAGCCATGGGCGCAAGCCCATGGATCGCCATCGCCCATATCCGCCAACCCTGAAGGGGTTGAACAATCCCCGCCGTGAGAGCCTCTCACGTCCTATCCGTGCGACCGTCAACATCTGCGTCACTCCGCCTCATCCGCGGATGGCCTTCCTGCCGACCTCGGCAGAGGGCACGAAACGGCCCAATAAATGTTTACCGTGGCGCTGTTGAAAAGACCTTCAGCATCCCGATGATTTGGCAATCGCTCGTGCATGCTCCGATTCCTTCTCGGTTCGGTGGTGCCCCTGACGGGGCTGCAACAAAAACCCTGAGTTTCTCGCGTGGGCATGGGTTTTTCAACGGCTCCACAGGTCGCGGTACGAATGGGCCTTGCGGGTCACCCCCCGCAAGTGCCGCAGGCACGAACGCGGGCAGAACCCGCGCGCCCACGAAACAAAACCATCCTGCAAACCTTTCCGCGAGTGCCGCAGGCACGACAGAACGTAGCCCCGGGTGGCAACCCGGGGAACAGGAACTCCCCACAAAAATGAGTCCCGCAAGGGACGGCAGAAACCAGCCTCAATCCCTGCCCGCACCTGCCCCGGCCAACGCTTGCCACAAGTCCTCGCGGACAAACAGCCATGACTCGGGGGCCAGTGTGGTTCGCTACGCCTTCACTGCAAGAGACGTTCACCCTCGCCATCCTGCCGGCTTATCCCTGCGCTTCTCCCCAATTGTTAATCACGGCCAACTGCCGAACTTCAGACAGACCAGCGTCATTGACAACCTTGAACCGGCCAATCAATCCGAGTACCTCCTCTTTCAGGTCCCTTGGAACCGGCATCCCATATGCCCGGAGATACGCGAACGATGACAGGTCGGGTTCCTGTACTTTTTGTCCTAGACACCCACTCAAGGCAAAGCGATAGTGCTTCATCCCTTCGGTGAAACGAGAAACCATACAGCATGCAGTCGCCAGCATCATAAAGGCGGCGTGGACCTCAGACAGATCCGCGAAACTGTCTGCAGAGACGTCGGCTATCGGGGCAAGATAACCCAACACCTCGGACGGGTCCTCACCAGTCTGCAGCGCGAGTCTTGCCAGCGAGAGCCGCACACTAATACTGTTGGGATTCAACGATAACGCCTCTCGAAAGGCAGCACCGGCAGTCTCAAAACCGACCTGAGCTTGTTCGGGCTCGCCATGCTTGTACAGTGCGTCAATCGCCATTGCGGCGTGGCAGATCCCAAGCCAGTGCAGGCACGATGACCTTGTCTCCTCAGAAAGTGAGGGCTTGAGTAAAGCGCGATCAAGAATGCTTGTTGCGCGAATTAAGTCTCTTGAACACAGGTGTTCCTCAATTTGCGCGAAGATCTCGTCGAATGTGAGACCTATTCTCATAACTTCTCAGGGATAAGGGAACGGAGGTAAAAATCGGGACAGGCGACATTTATAAGCACCCCTTCTCTCCATTCCGGGTTACTCCGTGTAGGTGAATGCCGTGTGACCGACGCAACGGCATCGAGCACCGCTTTGGTGAGCCGACCGCGGTTGTTTTGGAGACCTGACGGTCGGAAGAGTGGCTGGGTCAGGAGACCCTGCCACAGCGGGGGGCGGAAGCGTGGCGCGGTCGGGAGATCCTGCCACAGCGGGGAAGATGGGGGGCGGTCGGGACAGTCCACGCGCACGGTCCGCGAAGCGCGTGCCGCGCTTGGGACAGTCCCGTTGGGGATGCCGGCGGCTATGGTATTCACATCGGACATCTACACAGACCCCCATCTGCTGCACACGCAGTATGGCACACACGGGCCGATTTCGGAAGAAGGGGAATGAAGGTTCTCACGCCAAGCCGCAAAGCCGCAAGAAGAGGGGAGAAGAATTTTGGTTCATCCGCGATTTGCGTGAAGTAGGTAGGCATCGGCATCCTCTTTTTCTTTCGCCAAAAAGGAAATGAGAGGAGATGTTTGCCGATGCCTGGTAAGGAGTATATCGCGGAGTTGGGAGACTGGCAAGGATTTGCGGTGGGCACAACGGGACGATTGGATTCGGACGCGTCGGATGCGGTCAGTAAGGTTTGGATAGAACTCTTCCCTGACCGGTCGCGACCGGTGTCGTGCTCGGGTTGCGGCGGCGTGGTGGAATCCGTGCATGACTGGACGCAGCGCTGGGTGCGCGACCTGCCTGCATGGGGAGCAGAAACGTCCCTGTTGGTTCACTTTCGTCGCATGAAGTGTGCGCGTTGCGGCACGGCCATGGAGGAGATCCCTTGGCTGTCGCCCTATGCCCGTGTCACGAAGCGCTTGGCTCAAAGCGTGGCGCGTCTGTGCCGGGAGGTCCCGATACGGCACGTGGCGGAGCATTTCGGGCTATCGTGGGATCGGGTGAAGCGGATTCATAAAGCGTATCTGAAGGAGGAACTGGGTGAACCGGAACTGTCCGGCATTACGGAGATCGGCATGGACGAGTTTGCCATTCAAAAAGGGCACCGCTATGCGACCGTCATCATCGAACCGCGTACACGCCGCGTACTTTGGGTTGGCCGGGGGCGCGGCCGCGAAGATGTGCGGCCGTTTTTCGAGAAACTCGGCAAGCAGGCCTGTGAACAACTCCAGGCAGCGGTCATGGACATGTGGGAACCGTATGAGCAGGAAGTACGGATGCACTGCCCAAACGCGAAGATTGTCTACGACCTGTTTCACATCAAGAGCAAGTACGGCCGCGAGGTAGTGGACCGGGTCCGGGTCGATGAAGCCAATCGCCTCAAGCGCGACAGACCTGCTCGTCAGGTGGTCAAGGGCGCCAAGTGGATCCTGCTGCGAAACGAAACCAACCTGCGACCCAACGATCGGATCCGCCTTCGGGAGCTGCTGGCGGCCAACCACCGATTGGCCACCGTCCACGTCCTAAAGGAGGACCTCGCGCACCTATGGGACTACAAGTACGAGGGCGCTGCACGACGCTTCTGGAAGGCCTGGTACGACCGAGCCATACGCAGCAGAATCGAACCCCTAAAACGGTTCGCCAAGCTTCTCAAAGAACGCTTGCCAGGAATCCTCGCCCATTGCAAGCACGCCCTCAACACCAGCGTCATCGAGGGAGTAAACAACAAGATCAAAGTCATCAAACGAATGGCCTACGGATTCCGAGACGACGAGTATTTCTTCCTGCGAATCCGCGAGGCTTTTCCCGGAAACTGCGGATGAACCATATTTTTGATTTTAAAATGCAAAACGACGACTGGACAAGAGAATCCGCACATGTTATTGTATGAGAGATGGTGAAGAGTTGAAGGGGGAGAGTATCAGAAAAATGGGAGGTTCGTTATGTGCAAAGATTTATGTATCTTGGTGTGCGTGCTTGCTCTGTCTTCATGCGCATCAGTTGGTCCGTACGGTAACTTGGGCTTTGGAAGGCCGCCCACGACATTTGTGCAGACGGCCGACACTTCAGGAAACTGGCGTGCGATAGAGTTTAGCGAACACATTGCGGGGAACC
>SLSB01000015.1 GCA_007130675.1 Candidatus Hydrogenedentota bacterium
GAGCGTGAAGGTATACCGCTGGACTATGCGACCCAGATTCTCACGGTTATCAATGCGTTAAACGATATGAGGCAGGAACACGTCGAATTCGATTGCGGCACGCGCGGCGTGGGTATCCTCGTGGCGGATACGATGATGTTCCAGCGGGCGGACCCGCACCCCAGCGATTCTGGTCTGGGCTTCTTCTATGGTCTGGCATTGCCGCTGCTCAAAGCCGGGATTCCACTCGAACCCGTGCACTTGGAGAACAGCGTCTTGCCGGGCGAACTCGATGCCTACCGCGTCCTGTTGTTGACCTACGAGGGGCAGAAGCCTTTGAATCCGGACTATCATGCGGCCATCGAACGGTGGGTCAGGGACGGCGGCGCTCTCATTTATGTGGGCGACGGTTCGGACCCCTATCATGGTGTCCGCGAGTGGTGGAATGAAGAGGGCACGATCGAGCGGGCGCCGTATGACGACCTGTTCGAGCGGCTGGGGGTCAGCTCGATGGACGGAACGCCGTGGCGGGTTGGAGACGGTTGCGTCATCCTTGTCCATGATCATCCGGCGGTTGTGCAACACGATAGCGCCGGGCCTTCGCGGGTGCGCGACTGGGTGCGGATGGCGCTCGAATTCGGCGGCGGCACGCTCGAGATGCAACACTATCTCAAGATGCGCCGAGGACCCTATATCGCGCTGGCAGTGCTCGATGAATCGATATCGCGAGACCCTGTGCAGGTGACCGGGACTTTTGTGAATTTGTTCGATCCGACGCTCGAGTTGCACGACGCGATGACTTTCCATCCCGGAGATGTGGCGCTGCTGTATGACGTGAACTGGGGCAAAGAGCGCCTGGCCCAGCCCGCCGTGGCGGTCGCGTCCACCCGCGTTCGCCAAGTGCAGCGCAGCGACGGCGCCATTGTGTTTCAAACACGTGGACCCAAGAACACCGTGGCAAGATTGCAGATTCTCTTGCCCGAAGCGCCGGCTGAAATCGAGCTCGTACCCCCGCAGGCTTTCGAACAACGATATGATGCCGTTGCCGGAACCCTTTTGCTTTCGTTCGATAACATCGCCGAGGATGTCGAGGTGCGTATTCAGACGCATAGCAATTAGACGAAACAAAACACCCGCGCGAACTGTATAATGATGACCCGGTTTGCTAGACTTGCCTCGTTGGCGCCTCGTATTTGAAGTTGGGGAGCTGGTTGGAATGTTGGAATCCAGATTTATTGGCCGCATCGCTCACGAAGTGGACCTGAAAGAAGAGCAGGTTGCCCGCACGATCGAGTTATTCGATACGGGGGCGACCATCCCGTTCATTGCCCGGTACCGCAAGGACGTGACCGGCAACCTGGACGAGGCGCAGCTAGAAGCCGTTCAGTGCCGCGCGCACCATTTCAGCGCATTGGCTCAGCGGCGCGACAATATCCTTGACACCATCGACAAACAGGGGAAACTCACCGAGGAACTGCGCGCCGACATCGAGGCATGCTTCGACCGCACCCGCCTCGAGGACCTCTACCTGCCGTTTAAACCGGCGCGCCGCACCAAAGCGACTGTCGCCCGAGAGAAGGGTCTCGCACCCTTGGCGGATTTCCTGATGCAGCAGTTGATGCTCGAGGGGGCCATCGAGATTTTTGCGGAGAACTACGTCGATCACGCGAAATCCGTCAGCTCGGTGGAAGAGGCGCTCGAGGGGGCGGGCTTTATTTTGGCAGAGCGGATCAGCACCGATGCCGATGTTCGGGCGCTGGTGCGGGGGCGCATGCTTGACGAGGGCATCATCAAGGCACACCCGACGAAGAATGCCGAAGGCAAGAAGACCAAATTCGAGACCTACTACAATTTCACCGAACCCATCGGCAAGATCCCATCTCACCGCCTGCTGGCCGTGTTGCGCGGCGTCAAGGAAGGCCTGCTCCGCATGGAGCTCATTATTGGCGATGACACCATGATGACCGACATTGTGGCGCATTATCTTAAAGAACCGGGCTCGCCGTTCGAGAAATACCTCAAAGAAATCGTGCACGACGCGTACAATCGCCTGATGCGGCCCGCGCTTGAAAATGAAATCCTCGGGATCGCGCGCGAGCGGGCCGAAGAAGAAGCCATACGCGTTTTCCGCGAGAATGCCGAGAGTCTGCTGCTGCTGCCGCCCGCGGGCCAGCTCGTTGTGCTTGGCGTGAATCCCGCATTGCGCACGGGGTGCAGGGTCGCCGTCGTGGATCAAGCCGGAAACCTCCTCGAGCACGGTGTGATCTTCCCCAAACCCCCGCAGAACGAAACCGAGGGCGCCGAGAGGCTCCTCGTCGAACTGATCGACAAACATGGCGTGCACGCAATAGCGATTGGAAATGGCACGGGCTCACGGGAAGTGTCTGTCTTTGTTCGCGATATGTTGCGCCGGCTCAATCGTAAAGACCTCTTCTCGGTGCTCGTAAACGAGGCGGGCGCATCCGTATATGCAGCATCAAAACTCGCCCGCACCGAGTTTCCAGACTTGGATATCGCCGTCCGCGGGGCCGTTTCAATTGCCCGCCGCCTGCAGGATCCCCTGACCGAGCTGGTGAAGATCGACCCGCGGCACGTCGGGGTGGGGCAGTACCAGCACGATGTGAATCAGAAGAATCTGCGTGAAGGCTTGCGCACGACCGTGCATTCATGCGTGAACCGGGTCGGCGTTGACCTGAATACGGCCTCGGTGGCCCTCCTGCGGTATGTGAGCGGTATTCAGGCCAACGTGGCCGACAACATCATCGAGTTTCGCTCGAAGAACGGGGGGTTTACGTCTCGCCGCCAACTCCTCGAGGTCGAGGGTATCGGCGAGCGGGTGTTCGAGCAATGTGCCGGTTTCTTGCGCATCGTAAATGGAGAAAATGCGCTCGACAGCACGGGGATTCATCCCGAGGCCTACCCCGTCGTCGAGCGAATTGCCGCAGCAGTCCAGCTCGATGTAGCGCGCTTGTTTAACGAACCGAAAACGTTGGTCGGGTTTGACCTCATGCCGTTTTCGGACGGCGTCATCGGCGAACATTCGCTGGCGGATATCCGCCATGAGTTGCAGAAGCCTGGGCGTGATCCCCGCACCGAGTTCCGCGCGCCGAAATTCCTGGATGATGTGACCTCGGTCGAGCATCTCGAAAACGGAATGGTGATGGAGGGCGTGGTCACCAATGTCACCGATTTCGGCGCATTCGTCGATATCGGAGTACATCAGGACGGGCTCGTGCATCTCTCGCAATTAACCAACCGTTTTGTGGAAGACACAAGGCGTGTGGTTAGAGTGGGGGAGATCGTGCGCGTCAAGGTGCTGAGCGTTGACAAAGAATTGCCCCGCATCTCGCTTTCCATGAAGGCGCTCGCACCGCAGCGCAAGAGACCCCCCCGGCGCCCGCCCCGCGAAACCCAGGCCGCCACCACTGCCGAGGCAGCACGTCCCGCGCCAGAGCGTCCGGCCGAGAGGCGCCGCCCAGACGACGGGGACCGCCACGATCGCCCCCGCGGGCCGAGAGCGAAGCGCGAGCGAAAAGGGCAACGCCCCAAGAAAGTCAAGTCGCAACAACAGCCGAAGCGAGAAAGAGATTCCGGAAGCCATCAGCCGCTGAACACGCAATTGGCCGAACAACTGGCCGCGTTGAAAGCCAAACTCGAGTCGTGACGCCGACGATCACTCGGCAGGTTCGTCGGGGTCGCCGTACTGCCAGTCCTTGAGCAACTCGCGGGCGCGTGCCGCATCGGCCTCGTCAACGATAATCGTGGTCTTTCCCATGCCGTCGACCGTAAACGGGTGCACGGAACGCGACGCCAGCGAACTGGTGGCCGCCCGGATGCCGTGAGCCTCGAGCACCGACAATACAACTTCGATCTCGGCGTTGCTGAAACATTCGTGGACGGGCACTTCGGGCATGCTGAACTCCTCAAGGTTTCGCCTCTCGGCTACAGTATACACGCGAAGAGCCCTGCAATTGCCACTTTCTCCTGCCGGGCACCTTCCTCTCAGCTCTCGCCATCAAGTGCTTTTCTGACCTTCTCGGTGAGGTCGCTCTTCGAGAAGGGTTTCTGGATAAAATGCACCCCTTCGTCGATGATGCCCTGTTCCGAGATAACATCGGATGGATAGCCCGACATGAACAGCCGCTTGACGGCGGGGTAGAGCGCGAGCAGGTTTTTGGCCAATTCACGCCCGTTCATCTCGGGCATGACGACGTCGGTCATGAGCAAATCGATACGCCCCGCGTGGTTCTCGGCAAGGCGCATGGCCTCGCCGGGAGTGCTTGCCGGCAGAACCGTATAGCCGTCCATTTTGAGCATTGTTGTGGCATGTCGAGAATCGCCGGCTCGTCTTCCACGAGTAGCACCGTCTCGCTGCCGCGGGGCGTTGACGTGCCCGCGGACTGTTCCGGGGATGCGACGGGCTCGGTCGCGTGCCGGGGCAGGTAGATGTTGAAGGTTGTGCCCTGGTCCGGTTCGCTGTAGACCTTGATAAACCCGCGGTTCTGTGTGACGGCGCCATAGACGGTCGCCAATCCGAGTCCGGTGCCCTTATCCTTCTCTTTGCTGGTAAAGAACGGCTCGAACACGTGCGCGAGCATCTCGCTATCCATCCCGCATCCGGTGTCGGTGACCGCCAGCAGCACATATTCGCCGGGTGAGAAGTCCTGGTGACGCGCACAGTATTCTTCATCAAAGGCCGCATTGGCGGTGGCGATGGTTATCTTGCCAACACCCGCGATGGCGTCGCGAGCGTTGACGCAGAGGTTGGCCAGCACCTGATCAACCTGGCTGGGGTCGATCTTGACCGCCCACAGGTTCTTACCGGGTTTCCACGTCAATTCGATGTCTTCGCCGATGAGACGCCGCAGCATCTTAAGCATGCCCTCGATGGTCTGGTTGAGGTCGAGCACCCTCGGGATCACGGTCTGTTTGCGGGCAAACGCCAGAAGCTGGCGGGTAAGGTCCGCCGACCGCTGTGCCGCCTTCTGGATTTCCGCGATGTCTTCATAAATCTCTTGTGTGGGCTCGAGACTCATCAAGGCCAACTCGGCATGGCCGAGAATAACCCCGAGCATATTGTTGAAATCGTGGGCGACGCCGCCCGCCAACCGGCCCACGGATTCCATCTTCTGGGCTTGGTTGAGCTGCGCCTGGAGATGCGCGCGCTCTTCCTCGCCGCGTTTGCTGGCCGTGATATCGCGGACAAGCACGAACGCTCGCTGTCCATCCATTGGAACGATGCGCGCCTCGAAACAGAGTTGCCCGGCGGGAACCGTCAATTCGTATTCCACCGCATGGAGTTTCTCGGTCTTGAGAACCTCTTGGATGCATTCCATGATGCGCCGCGCGGGCTCTTCCGGCAGAACGTCCGCAGCCTTCTTGCCCAGGACTTCGCTTGCAGGCCGAAACAGGTGATTCTCGGAAGCGGCGTGAATATCAAGGTATTCGCCCTCGGCGTTGGTCTGGATAATGATATCGGGGATCGCCTCGATCATGGAGCGGTTGTATGCTTCACTTTCGCGCAGCGCGGCCTCCATCCGCCTGTGATCCTCGAGTGTTCGAGCAAGCTTGAGGTTCGCATAGCTTAGCGACGAAATCAGCGCGGCAAATCTCGAGTAGAAGCCCATGACGTGTTCCACGGTTTCCCGGCTCCATCGCGGCACGCGGTCCAGCGCCTCGAGGTACGCCTCTTCGTCAAACCCATACTGGCGGGCTTTTGCGCGAAAGGTTTCGTATTCGGGCGCTTCGCCTTCGTACAGGAACTGGCCGAGAAACACATTGCCGATGTGTTTGCCGCCAACCACGATCGGCGTCGCCATGTCCCACATATTGTTCTTGCATTTGTACGCCTTGAACGTGCCTGGGGCTACCCCTTCCACCAATCTCGTATCACTCTCGATGCAATTCCGGTTGGTCTCGGGATGCATTCGGTGAAACCGGGTGCAAATATCCTGCCAGCCCGTGGCTACCAGAACTTTGCCGCTGAGATCCACGACGGCAACGCCGATATGGGTCAGGTTGAAGAAATCGTCCATGATGCCCTGGATGACGGGGGCATCGATGATGTCGGCCAGCTCGAGCGCTCCAATATCTCCCTCCGGCAGCAAAAGCGCCGCGAGTTTCTGGCGCACGCGGCCCTCGCTCTCGCGCAATGCCTGCTCCGCCCGCTTGCGCTCTGTGATGTCGCGAATAAAGGCGAAGATTTGTCCGCTCTCGAAGGAATGATACTGGACGCTTACCTCGACGTCATACACGCTCCCGTCTTTGCGGCGATGCCGCGTCTCGAAGAAGTCCTTTCCGAGAGTCTGAAGCTTCTGTATGCGCTCCGCCGTTTCGTCAGGCGTCTCGACTGCCTCGATGTCGGAGATCATCATGCCGGTCAGCTCTTCAAATGAATAGCCGCTCATTCGGCAGTAGGCGTCGTTGACCCGCAAGAGACGGCCATCAAGAGTCACAAGCCAGAAACCGTCCATGGCCGTCTCGATGATTCCCCTGTACTGGGCCTCGCTTTCGCGCAGCGCCTCGATGGCCTGGTCGCGCTCCCGGTGCAATATGGCCAAGGCCATCTGGTCGGCGATCCGGCAGGCAAAAGCAATCTCGTCGTCAGTCCAGTGATGTGCTTTATCGACATGCTCGAGGCAGAGCGTTCCGAGATTCCTGCCTTCGATTGTGATGCTGGCGTCGAGCATCGAGGTGATGCGGTTGGGCTCGAGGTAGGTCTCGGCATAGCCGGCCGTGCGGGGATCGGTCAGGGCATCATGGGCGTCCACGTACGGGGCGCTGGTCAGTGCGTCGAACTCGTTTCGATGCTCGTGGCTGTGCAACACCGCGCCAGAATCGTGTCCGCCCGTGGATGCATGATAGGTGTCGACGCATATCAACTGCGTCTGGCCGGGATCGAACAGCCAGACGCCGACCCGCTCGATCTCGAGGGCATGCGACACCGTCTCGGTGATTTCTGCGGCCAGCTCTTCCACCGCGCCCCTGGCCAGATGACCGCTCGAGGCTATGCGCGCGAAGGTGTCCGCCTGCACCTGTCGGCGCTCGGCGGCCTGCTTCTGTTCGGTAATGTCGCGGGAAACGCCGATGACGCCAACAAGATTTCCCGCCGCATCGCGGTAAGGGGTCTTGAGTGTATCCAGCAGAACTTTTCGGCCGTCGGGATACGTAATCCACTCTTCGTTGTGGCGCGGCCTGTTCGACTCGAGGGCTTTCCGATCATTGCCCCGAAACGCCTCCGCGTCGTCCCTGCTATAGAGTTCGAAATCCGTGTGGCCTACGATCGCTTCCTTTGACCTGCCCGCATGGCGGGCAAATTCGGCATTACAGCCCAGATACATGCCGTGCAAGTCTTTGTAGAACACGATGTCAGGTATCGAGTCGAGCAGCGATGTAATCAGGCTCGCTTGATGTTGGATACGTTCCTCCGAGAGTTTCTGTTGGGTAATATCGCGCACCCACTCGACAAAGAATTCGAGTTGTCCGTCTTCGTCGAACAAGGGAAGAACGCGCAGGTCAATCCATGTGCCGTCGGGCAGTTTCTCTTCTGATTGAACTGGCTGTTTGGTGCTCAACACATCCATCGCTTTGCAGTCGGGGCAAATGGCGTCCCGGTCCCGGTAGGTCTGGTAGCACTTGGTGTTCAGTATGCGTTTGTGCTCGGGCACGGCGGCAAAGCCATTCCAGTTGCTGTAGACAATGTTCATCTCGGGGTCGTGTATCGAGACCATGTCGGGGATGACCGCGAGCATTCTCTGGAAACGCTCCTCGCGGGTGACGAGTTCGAGCAGGCCCAGGCGGCGCTCTTCCTGGGCTCCCAGGGCGGTAGCCATGATGCCAAACAGACGCTCGTCTTCGGGGGTGCATGGCACATGCGACTGAAACACGGCGCACAACGCCCCCACGGGCCGCCCCTGGCAATACACGGGATGGCCCATATAGGTCTCGAGGCCATAGCGCTCGACATTGGGGTCCGTTTCGGCATACGGGGTTTGGGAAAGATTATGCACAACCACCATGCCCTTTTCAGCCTTTTGAATAACATCGTGGCACAAGTGCCCTTCGGCCTTGTCACGCCGCTGGAAGTCCGGCGGCGTCTGCCAGTGCCCGATGGCGCAGAGGACATCGCCCTCGAGCCGGTTGTACAGCGCGCACGTAGCGCCCATGAGCGTGCCGCACAACGCGGTCAAGCGCTCGGTGTTCTCTTCGAAATCGTCCCCGAGAGTGAGCAGCGTCTCGTTGAGAGCATGAAGGCGTTCCTCCGAACGCCTCCGCCCGGTGATGTCGGTAAAGGTTGCATAGGCTTGGAAGGGCGTTGCCGCGCCGGGCGCGAAGAGGGGAATGGCCCTGATACTCAGCCAGACATGCGCATTCTTGTCCGGGTGGAAAACGCCGCGCGTAACGGGTCCGACCGTCTGCCCTGTTCGCAGCGCGACCATCGTGGGATGCTCCGGTCCGGGAACCGGTGTTCCGTCTTCGAGAATCATCTTCCAGCGGGGGTCCATGGAGGTCTTGCCGCGCATCTGATTAAAGGTCAGGCCCAGTATTTTCTCCGCGGCGGGATTGGCCGAGATAATCTCGCCGTCCGCATTCTGATAGATCACCCCCTGGGCCATGGTCTCGAAGAGACGGCGGTGTTTCTCCTCGCTATCACGCAGCGCCTCCTCGGCCTGCCTCTCGGCGATGGCCTGGCCCATTTGCCCGGCGAGTTTTTCGAGGGCGCCCCGGGCGTGTTCGGGCACTTCGCCGTGCGTGTGCGAGGCAACATTGAGACACCCGATCACCTGGCCATGGTGGCATATGGGCACGATGGCAATCGCCTCGATGGTCTCGGCAGGGAGCATGCCGTTCATGTCTACTCCTGTTTCCCTGTAACAGGTGTACACGGGCTTCCCCGCCCGGATAATCCGGCCTTGGGGCGAATCGGCGTCAAAGCGTTTGGCCGCCTCGATGAAGGCGCCGGAAAGTCCGCGATGGTGGCGCAGCGTAATTGCGCCCGTTTCCGGCTCTACGAGATAAACACCGCCTGCGTCGAGGCCTGACCCGGCAATGGCCGCATCCAGACACAGGGAGAGCGTTTCGTCGAGGTCGCCTGCAGCCGTCAGCGCCTGCGCCAGGTCGCGCTCGACGCGTAGCAGGTGCTCGGCCCGCTTGCGTTCGGTGATGTCATTCACCATGGCAAGAATAAGGGTCTGGCCGGCGACGCGGACAGGCCCCGTCGAGACCTCGACGGGGATGATGGTGCCGTCCTTTCGTTGGTGTTCGCCCTGGAACGTGTGCCGCTCGCCGGGCTGCCACTGCCTCCAGTGGCGCAGAATCTCGTCCCGAGGGAGATTGGGAGTGTTTTCGCGCGCGGGGTGGAGGTCGAAGATCGTGAGCCTCAGCAATTCGTCTCTCGAATAGCCCAGTTGCTCACAGGCGATTTCGTTGGCATCCTGGAGTTGGCCCTCGAGGTCGTGAAGATAGACGGCCGAGGCGGATTGATCGAACAGCGAACGGTACTTTTCCTCGCTCTCGCGCAGTTGCCGGGTGCGGGCCTCGAGCATGTCGTCGCCCGTGCCATCGGGCAGGTGGTGGTCGAGCACCGCGACATCGTAGGCGCTCTTCTTAAACCGCTCCTCGGCCACTCGAGCGGTGAGCGCTTTGCTGGTCCGGTAGCCGTTCGCCTGGAAGGCCTTCTGAAGCAGATCGGCATGCGCTTCGTCATCCTCGATAATCAGCACGCTCGGCTTGCGGCGTTCCTGCGTGCCCTCGATCAGGGCCTGGGCCTGTGCCACGAATTGTTTGCCGTCGACCGGTGACGGCAGGAAGGCATCGGCGCCGGTATCCGTCGCGATGCGTTCGGGATGTTCCCCCGCGAACGTGGCCGAAACGATAAGAATCGGTACCTCGTTGAACGCGGCGTATTCGGGCGAACGCAGCAACCGGCAAAACCGCCACCCGTCGATGTCCGGCATGTACAGGTCAGTCACGATGAGGTCGGGTGGGACGGCTGGGTCCATGGCGGCCAGCGCCGCCTCGACGCCCTCGAAGGTCCGCGCGTCGATTTGCGCTTTACCAAGCAGCCCGGCCAGAATGCCGAGCTGGGTCGGGTCATCATTGACCACGACAGCGACGGGTTGGGTCGTGTGACTTGTCATGATGCCTCCACTCTGAAATAACTGCGGGGGCGATGCTACTATATTGACTGCGCAACACACAAAATGCACGAATGGGATTTCGTGCCCATGTGCGTCTTTCGCAGGTGCTTTGGGCCGGCTCGAGACGTCTTCGGTACAGGTTGTCTGGCCATTAGAACATTCTCCGGGGTCATTACAACGCTGTTCTTACGCATTAGTATTGTCCGTGTCTTCCCCGTTGGCCTGAATGGGCGCCCGGTGCTTTACAAGCGCTCTTGACAGCGCATTCTTCAGGGCGGCTCTGTCATAGGGTTTGCTCAGGAATGCCTGGGGGTGCTCGTCCGATGCGTGAGCCCTCACGTTGGACTCGTCGTAGCCGCTTGAGAGAATCACGGGGATTTCCGGGCGGAGCTTGCGCAAGGCCGCAAGTGTCTCCCATCCGTTCATTTTGGGCATGGTCAGGTCGCATAGTACGCAACAAATCTCATCCATCCTCGCGGAGTAGATTTCGACGGCTTCGGGACCGTCCGAGGCTGTGACGACCTCATAGCCAATGGACTCGAGCATTCGCTGAGCGGTCTTGAGCACCAGGCGTTCGTCATCTACTACAAGAATCGATCCTTGGAGGTCTTTTGGTGAGGCCGGGCTTGGCGTGGAAGGGGCGGCGGGCTCTGCAGGCTTTTCGGTTGTCAACGGCAGAAACACCCGAAACACCGTGCCGCGCTTCGGTTTACTTGATATAACGACCGCCCCCTCGTATGCATTGACAATGCCCAACACTACCGCCAAACCAAGTCCCTTGCCCGCTTGCTTTGTCGAAAAAAATGGCTCAAACAACACCTCGAAATGTTCTTGGTCTATCCCGCAACCTGTGTCGGCGACCGATAGACAGGCATAGCGCTCGGCCTTCGGCGCCCATCCCACGGGTGATAGCCTCTCGCGTGGAATAGCGGATGCTTCGGTTTCGGCAACCGCTACGACAATGTCTCCTCCGACCTCGCCGATAGCGTCATTGGCGTTGGCAAGCAGATTGGTCACAATCATCGCTATTTGAGCTCTGTCGGCCCGAATGTTGGGGCCTTGGCTGGGAAAATGCTTCGTAAGCCGGGTGGTGGTGGAAAGCGATGAACCGAGTCCATCGACAGTCGCTCGGCACACCGAGGAAAGATCGAAGGCTTCGGGTTTTCCAATGCCCTGGCCTAGATATGCCAGCATCAGGCCGCTCACCTCGGCGGCTTGTTTTGCGGCCGTCACAGCCTCGGCAATCCTTTCTGACGCCAAAGCGAGTGGCGCGGCCTCGTCCATGGCCAGCTCAAGATTGCCGAGCACAACGCTCATGAGGTTGTTGTAAGAATGGGCAATCGCCCCAGCCAAACGCCCGAGGCTTTCATTTTTCTTGAGTTGAAGGGCCTGCTTGGCCGCGTGCTTCCGTTCGGTAATATCGTGCATGGCCCCTACCATGCGCAAGGCCTTGCCCTGGGGGTCCCGCATGACATAGCCCCTGTCCATGACGTCTGCATAGCTGCCGTTGGCCTTGCGGAAGCGGTACTCTTCCTGCCAGAAGTCCTGCGAAGGATTATTCACGACAGCGAAGAAGCCTTCATCTACTCGCTGCCTGTCGTCGGGATGGACCCGCTCGACCCACCACGATGCGCTGACGGGCCGTTGGACAATCTCGGTCCATCCGAAGACGGCCGTGCCGGATTCGTTCCAACGCTGCATGTCGTTGACAATGTCCCAATCCCATACGACGTCATTGGTGGCCTTACGGGCCAGCCGGAGCCGTTCCTCGCTCATTTGGAGCGTGGAGTGCGCCTCGGTCGATTCGCGGAACATCCTGCTCATAAGCAGGACGCCCGCCATGAAGAGAAACGAGATGAGGAGCGTCATCATCTCTGCAGCGGCCAATGGCCGATCGACTCGCCAGAACTCGCCCAGCGTTGCAGCCCGTCGGTACACGATCAAAAGTGCAGAAATGGCGATGAGCAGCCACGGCAGTTTGCGGGGCGCATGCCGAACTTGTAAAAGGGCGGTCATGCCCGCGAGGGCCTGCAAAAGGATTCCCAGGACGTACACGGTTGCGCTCATTGAGGAGGACCTTCTGGTTGGGGTTGTTCCGGAGAGCTGGGTTTCGTGTCAGGAGTATGTTCAGTGCATGGTAATCCGGGATAAAGCCGACGGCTGCACTCCGGGCAGAGACCATGGCTGAATTGCGCTTCCGTATGGTCTTCTACGTAGACCTCGACCTGGTTCCAGTAGCCTTGGTCGTCACGAATCTTTTTGCAGCCTGCGCAAATCGGCACGATGCCGCGGAGGGTTTTGATCTCGGCGAGCGCGTGGCGCAATTCCTCGATTGTGCCGGCGAGCGCGTCTTGCATCTCGATCATGCGGCGGCCCACATCGACGCGGGCCTGCAACTCGGCGGCATCGAAAGGTTTGGCGACATAATCGTTCGCCCCGGCGGTAAGGCCGGCGACAATCTCGGCTTTTTCCGTCCGAGTGGTAAGCATGAGGATGTACGGCGGTCGATCGGTTTGAAGCTCCCTGACCCGGCGAACGACCTCGAGGCCGTCCATTGCGGGCATCATCCAATCAAGGATGGCTATCTTGGGGGCTTCGGGCCTCTGGAGTTCGGCCCAGGCTTCGGCGCCATCGGCGGTCTCGAGCACTTCATGCCCCGCTTTCCTGAGCACTGATGCCAGCATGAGCCGTGAGGTGGCGTCGTCTTCAGCAATCAAGATGCGCATCTTCTTCTCCGCTTTCTTCTTGGTTGGCCTCGTTACTTTCTTGCTCGCTCTTCTCTTCGCTTTCCTCTTGAGGAATCAGGTCCAATCTGCGCAGTTCGGCAACCAGCCGCGCATTGTCGATGGGTTTGAGGAGATAGGAAACGCATTGTTGCCGGCCTGCCTGGATGACGTTATCCCGGTCGGCAAGGGCGGTCGTCATAATGACCTTGGTTCGTTGCTCGGGCGCAAGGCCCATGGCGTCTTCCATCGCACGGATTTCTTTGAGTGCGGCCTGCCCATCCATCTTCGGCATCATGATATCCAGGCAAATGAGGTCGAAGGGCTGCCCGGCCTTCAAGGCGAGGCGAACAATTTCCACGGCCTGCTTACCGTCTTCCGCGATCTGCAGGGGACCGTAGCGCTCGAGAAGTTTTCGCATCAATAGCTGGCTGGTGATATCGTCTTCAACAATGAGAGTCTTCATGTTACTGTCCTTTCGCGGGGGTCTCTACTCCGTACGTTTTCCTTTAACTACGAAAGCCGCCAAATGCGCGAAACCTCTTTCGCGTCATTCGCGTGGTTCGTAGTAGCCCTTCTGGTTGACAAAGCGTTCATGCTCGAGCTTAGGGTAATGCCCGAAATTGATCAGCAGTCCCATCTGTGCCCTGTGCTCGGCAGCCAACTGTTTTGCCGCCTTAATCTCGACGATAATGTCATCGTAGCAGATAAAATCGGGTTCATACGTTTGGCGCAGCGCCTGTCCCTTATACTCGAGCGTCAGCTCGGGTCTTTCGCGGAATGGAATGCCCCGGGCGGCGAACTCCAGCGCGAGACATTCCTGATAGACGGATTCCAAGAACCCGCTGCCTTTGTCCTTGTAAACCTCAAAGCAGGCGCCGATGATTTGGTAGCTCTCCTTCTTGAATAGAATCTCCATATCTTCATCCCACTA
>SLSB01000047.1 GCA_007130675.1 Candidatus Hydrogenedentota bacterium
CGCGCGTCTATCAGTACTACAACCCCGAGATCGAGGGCACGGCTTCGCCCCAGGCGCTGCTCGTCGAATAGGCTCGGCCCAGCAGGAATGGACGGTATGGACGAGATGGACACCTGTCCGAAGCCAAGTCTACGCGGCACGAGTTTCGTTTGCTCTTGGCAGAGAGCTCCTTCCTGTCGGTGCGTGGCATTCGGGCCGCAGTGACCGTTTCTTCCATACTGTCCATGGCGTCCATACCGTCCATTTGCCGCAGCGACCGTAGGGTGCTGCTTATGCACAGGGGGAATTCCCCGGGAATTATCTGCGTCTGTTTGATAGTTAGTTTGTATAGACTTACAATGCGAGCCCTTGGGTGCGGCCGGGGACCTGCCGCTTGGGGAATGGTGCGTTGTGGCGCGGTTAGCCGCTTGCGGAAGGCAGAAGCAGTAGCGAGGGATTTGGTAGTGATGAAACCCATCAAAAACGGACACCAGCCGAATGAAGCCGTGGATATCGAAACGCGCGAATGGCTGGATTCGCTGGATTATGTGATTGAGAACGGTGGGCCCGAGCGGGTGCTGCATTTGCTCCAGCACCTGCAAATACGGGCTGAAGAAGTGGGGATTAAGCTGCCGTTCAGCGCAAACACGCCCTACATCAACACCATCCACATGGACAACCAGCCGGTGTATCCGGGCAAACGCGCTCTCGAACGGCGCATTAAGAGCCTGATCCGCTGGAACGCGATGGCGATGGTGGTGCGGGCCAACCGCACTGAATCGGGCATTGGCGGGCACATCTCGACGTTTGCCTCGGCGGCGACGCTTTACGAGGTGGGGTACAATCATTTCTTTCATGGGCCGGACACGCCCGGGCGCAGCGGTGATCAGGTGTATTTCCAGGGCCATGCGACGCCGGGCATGTATGCGCGCGCGTTTCTCGAGGGCCGACTCAGCGAGGAGCAGCTCAACAATTTCCGTCGCGAGCTGGCCGAAGGCGGGGGACTGTCATCGTATCCTCACCCGTGGCTGATGCCGGGGTTCTGGCAGTTTCCGACAGTATCGATGGGGCTTGGTCCGATCATGGCCATTTACCAGGCACGGTTCAACCGCTACCTCGAGGACCGGGGCCTGAAAGAGAACACGGGCCGCGTCTGGGCGTTTCTGGGCGACGGCGAGTGCGATGAACCCGAGAGTCTGGGTGCGATTTCGCTGGCGCCGCGCGAGAAGCTCGATAATCTCGTGTTTGTGATCAACTGCAACCTTCAGCGGCTGGATGGGCCGGTGCGCGGCAATCACAAGATCATCCAGGAACTCGAGGCGATCTTCCGGGGCGCGGGGTGGAATGTGATCAAGGTGATCTGGGGCTCGGATTGGGACCCGTTGCTTGCAAAAGACACCTACGGGCTGCTGGTCGAGCGCATGAGCGAAGCGGTCGACGGGGATTATCAGAAGTACGCGGTCGAGTCGGGCAAGTACATCCGCGAGCATTTTTTCGGGAAAGACCCTCGGCTGCTCAAGCTGGCCGAGCCGTATTCGGATGAGCAAATCCGGCGGCTGAACCGCGGCGGACATGATCCCCAGAAGGTGTACGCGGCCTACCACGCAGCGGTGAACCATAAGGGCGCGCCCACGGTAATTCTGGCCAAGACGGTCAAGGGGTATGGCTTGGGCGAGAGCGGCGAAGGCAAGAACATCTCCCACCAGCAGAAGAAACTTAACGAAGACGAGCTGCGCGAGTTCCGTACGCGGTTCGGCATCCCCATTTCGGATGAGGATGTGGCGCTTGCGCCATTTTACCGCCCGCCTGAAGACAGCCCAGAGATCGCGTATCTCCGCGAGCGGCGCGAGAATCTGGGCGGATATCTGCCACGCCGGGAGGTCAAGGCCGAGTCTCTGGAACCACCGGATGAGAGTCTGTTCGAGGAGTTCTACAAGGGCACAGACGGGCGGCCGGTTTCGACGACCATGGCGTTTGTGCGGATTCTCTCGAAACTGTTGCGCGACAAGCGCATTGGCAAACACATCGTGCCGATCGTGCCGGACGAAGCTCGGACATTCGGCATGGAGGCGCTGTTTCGCGAAGTGGGCATTTACGCGCACACCGGTCAGTTATATGAGCCGGTGGATGCTGCCAGCCTGCTCTATTATAAGGAGGCGAAAGACGGACAGATCCTCGAGGAGGGCATTACCGAGGCGGGTTCGATGTCGTCGTTTATCAGCGCGGGGACAGCCTACGCCACTCACGGCATCAATATGATTCCGTTTTTCATTTACTACTCGATGTTTGGGTTTCAGCGGATTGGCGACCTGATTTGGGCGGCGGGCGACATGCGCGCGCGGGGGTTCCTGGTGGGGGGAACGGCCGGGCGCACAACCCTGAACGGCGAGGGTCTTCAGCATCAGGACGGCAACAGCCACATTCTCGCGCAGCCGGTGCCCAATCTGCTTGCCTACGACGCGGCGCACGCCTACGAACTTGCCGTGATCATCCGCGAGGGCATCCGTCGCATGTATCAGGAACAAGAGAGCGTGTTCTACTACCTCACTGTCGAGAATGAGAACTACGCGATGGCGCCGATGCCCGATGGTGCGCGCGAAGGCATCCTCAAGGGTATGTACAAGTTCAAGCCGTCTGAAAAGAAGGGTGCAAAAAAACACGCGCAGTTGCTCGGGAGTGGGGCTATCCTGAACGAGGCGGTAAAGGCGCAAGAGATTCTCGAAGAGGACTTCAACATAGCGGCGGATGTTTGGAGCGTCACGAGTTACAAGGAATTGCGCCGCGATGCGCTCGAGACGGACCGCTGGAACCTGCTCAACCCCGGCAAGAAGGCCAAGACGCCCTACGTGACGCAGTGCCTGAAAGATGCGCCCGGCGTGGTTGTAGCGGCCTCGGATTACATCAAACTTCTGTCGGACGGTGTGGCGCGGTGGGTGCCACAGACGATGCTGTCGCTGGGCACCGATGGGTTCGGGCGCAGCGAATCGCGCGAAGCCCTGCGGGACTTCTTCGAGATCGATGCGCGGTTCATCGCGCTGGCGGCGTTGACGGGCCTGGCGCGCGAAGGCAAGGTCAAGCCCGACGCCCTGAAGAAAGCGATGAAGAAGCTCGAAATTGACCCCGAGAAAGCCAACCCGCTGATTTCGTGAAGGTGGGATGCGGTTTGCCGGCTCGTCTGGGGCGGTAAAGGCAGTGTTGCGCAGTAATGTGCGGCAGTTACGAGAAGGACAATGACCATGGCTACGGAATTCAAGCTCCCCGATCTTGGCGAAAACATCGATAGCGGCAAAGTCACCAGTGTGCTGGTATCCGAAGGAGATACCATCGAAAAGGACCAGCCGGTTATCGAAGTCGAGACCGAAAAGGCCGCGCTCGAGGTGCCCTCGAGCGTGAGTGGCACGATAACCGAAATCCGCGTGAAGGAAGGCGAGGAGATTTCGGTCGGCGCGGTGGTGCTGGTGGTCGATGAAGCGGGCGGCAACGCGAAAGAAGAGAAGAAACCCAAGAAGACGGAAGAACCCGAAAAAGAACCTGAGGAAGAACCTGAAGAGGAGCCTGAAGAATCGAAGAAGGCTTCTGCCGAGACGGAGAAGAAGAAGGAAGTCGCCGCGGAAAAGTCTGAAAAGTCTCAAAAGCCGGAAGAGTCTGAAGTGTCCGACACGTCCGACGAGTCAGACGAGTCTGAAGAACCTGAA
>SLSB01000363.1 GCA_007130675.1 Candidatus Hydrogenedentota bacterium
GTTCATAGTCTTCCGGGCGTTCATCCAAGGGGAACAACGGACTCTCGATTTCGGTGAGATGAAGGTAATGCGAGATGGCGCAGGCGGGCTCGAAGGTGTCCCAGAGACGTTTTCCAAACGTCACCTGCAGCCGCTTCACGCGCAGGGGATAAAGCCCGTCGTATCCGAGCCATTGTTCGATGCCGTACACGCCAATCAGGCCGGTTTGCATGGCCGAAGTTGCCGCACACACACGGGCGGGCTGTTCGAGCTGCTGGAGGTAATCCGTCAGTTGGGTCCGGGGAAACATCCACGATTTTGGCACGGTGACATGATGGTCTTTTACGGCAAACAGCAGATCGCCCACAAGCACCGCCGCGAGTATCCATCCAAGGACCAACTGTCTGTTGGTGAAACAATGAGCCGCGAGCACAAGCAAGGCAGCGGCGGTAAAAAACAATGCAACCAATAGCTGGACGCGAACATACGGCGCGCTGCCTTCCATGATGAGCACGCGCGATTCGAACCGATAAAGTGAAAATACGACCGTGCCAACAACCAGCGCGAAGACTGCGGCGGGCCAAAGCTCCTTGAGCGACCGTTTGCGCTCGTGCCAGCGATCGATGCCCAGCGCGCCCAGTAGAGGCAGTGCGAACACGGTGAATCCAATGTGCCAGATGTACCACATCGAGCTGAATACGGGGAGGTTCTGGATGGATTCAACAAGCGGGCTGTCAAACGCCAGCAACGCGCCGAAGACCGCCGGTATGACGATGCACAGCGGCCGCACAACGTCGCGCTTCCCGTCTTTTCCGCGCAGAAACACGAGCGCCATGCCCAGCCACACGGCGATGCCGGGATAGATCAGGGTGGCGTAATTCGAGTGGTCGGGCAGACGGAAGTTTCCGTGCGGGGTGAATCCGTGGTAGCGCGGAATCCAGAAACAGACCCATGCCGCGGGCGAAATCTTGGTAATCGCGGATTCGCCCTCGGGCCGCGCCAGGAACGTGAAACTGTTGGCGAGATATTCGAGAAACGGCAGCCATTGCACGCAGGTGATAAGCAACGCCAGCCCCCACGCCAGCGAGGCGGCGCCAACCGGCTTGGCGATCTTCTGCCGCCAGTCGCGCCGCAGGAGAAGCCGCAAGATGAAGTATATGCCCACCCCGTAGCCCATGGTGAAGGCCGTTTCGGGATGACCCGCGAAAAGGATCAAGACCGCGCCCACCAGCATGGCCGCAAAACCCTTTCGTATACGGCCCGCGAGCAGCCATTCCGCGCCGAGAAACAGCACCGGCAGCCACGCCGACACATCGGGCTCGGGCCAGTACGACCACAGGAGATTGTAACTGCCGAGCATCCAGCCTATTGACAGAAAACGGGACGCCGTTATGCCCAAGCCCATTCCGCGTCCGCACAGGTAGGCCATGGCTCCGCACAGCCACAACCGCACCACAAAATACAGCGTGATGGCCGTGTAGTTGTCGAACAGCAGATGAAACAGCCTCAGCGGGTAGAACACGGCGGTCTGGTAGTTCGCGAGCAAGGGCATCCCGGCGTTCTGCAGGTGGTTCCACAGAGGCCACTCGCCCTCGAGGAGAGCATTCTGAGATTCCTGGTACCAAAGGGTGTGCTGGCAGATCGAATCGAACAACACGGGATTCTGGTGCTCTTCGAAACCTTCCGGGGCATAATACCTCCACGGAGCGGCAATATAGAGAATATCACCCGGCAACGTGATTTCCCCGCGCAGAAACGTCCCCGGATACACCGGCACGAGCAACACGAAAAGCACCACGGCCTGGATGACGAGTTCGCGTGCGCTGATTCGAGGGCTCGCCATTACACCCCCGTTCCCCTTCGTTCGCGCCTGAGGTCCTGAAGCACGCGGAAGCCCGCATAGCATCCGGCCAGCAGCGTGGCAGTCGAGATCAACAGCCCGATGCTGAGACTCAGCGGCAAGTAGACAAACTCGACGGTGTAGCGTCCCGCCGGAATCAGCACCCCCCTGAATACGTGGTAGGCCGGGAATATCTGGCCGGGGCGGCCGTCAATCGTCACCGTCCACCCGGGGTAGTAGGCATCTGCAAGCACCAGGACGCACGGGCTGGCGGCATCCACCTCGACGACCACGCGCGTGGCCTCGCGCTCGGTCACCACTGCTGTCCCCACGTCCGCTTGCGGAGGATGTGGCATTGCAACCGCTTGTGGCCGATCGGTCAACACGACTTGCGACGGGTCGAAGTCATCCCCGCGCATGGCGGCAAACATCGCATCACGGTCCGGCACGACTTCGAGTCGCGGTACGAGATACGCACGCGGAAAGGCCCGGGTATTGCGGTATATCTCCATATTGTCCAGGGTGTCCACATACTCGAGGAAGGGACGTTCGTCGAGCTTGAGCAATTCCTCGAGTCTCGGGTAATTGAGATAGTACTGGATCGAGCACGCAGGTTCCATGGCTTTCCAGATGTCCGTGCCCATCTCGAGCTGGAAGCGGCGTATCCGCTCGGGATACAGGCCGTCATAACCGAGCCATTCCTCGATGCCGTAATTGGCCATGGTTCCCGGCGGGATATAGCCCTCGGCCACCCCGAACCGGCTGGGTTGTTCGAACGAGCGCATGCGCTCGATGAGCGCGGTTTCGGGAAAGGCATGCTCCGGCGGCAGGCTCGGGTGGAGGCCCCGCGTCGCGACCGCGTAATCAGCGGCGGCAAACAGCATCAATGCCGCCAGAAGGGTCTGAGGCCGTTTCCACACACAGAACAGTCCACAGAGAACAAGTCCGCCAAAGGCAAATCCGGCGGCAATGTATGTTTCACGCACCACGTAGTCCCACATGTCCTTCATGACCAGCACCCGCTGGTCGAAGCGGAGCAATGTCACCAGCACAATGGCGCCGACAGCGAAGGGAATCAGCGCCCATGCGGCCTCGCGCAGACGCCGCGGACGCGAGAACCACCGCTCGAAGCCCAGTGTCGCGAGAAGGGGAAAGGCCAAAGCGGCAAAACACGCAAAATACCACTCTCGCACCTCATCGAACACCGGCAGTTCGTGCACGAACTGAAGACCTGGAAAATAGAAGCTCAGAAGAAGGCCGGTGACCGCGGGAATGGCCAGGGCAATGGCCATATTGCGCCGTTGGCGGTCCTTTTCGGTGCGGTTGCCACGGGTAAACATGAGCATGACGCCGCACCAGACGGCCATGCCGGGATAGAGCATGCTGATAAGGTTCGAGTTGCTGTTCGCGCCCGCGAGAAAGTTGTCTTCGGCCCATGTGCCGAAGAAACGCGGCGCCCAGAACGCCGCCGCCATGCTGGGTCTGTAGGTTTCCGCTCCCGCCACGTGGTTGCGTGCGAACTCGCTGGTGCAGTGTATGAGATACTCGAAGAACGGAAGGAGTTGCGCGGCGCATACCACGAACACGGCGAGCCAGGCAAACGAACAGACCGCAATCGGGCGCAGCAATTCCGGCCACGCCGGGCGTTGCTGAATCAGGCGGATGAGGAAGTAGCCCCCGAGACCCAGGCAGAAGGTAAACGCGGTTTCCGGGTGGCCGGCCAGCAGCAGCAGAATGCCCGAGATGGCAATCGTGAAAAAGCCGCGCCGGTACTGTTTGCGCACGACGAACTCAAGCCCTACAAGCTGCGGAGGCGCCCAGATGGCGACATCGGTCAGCGGCCAATGGCACCA
>SLSB01000201.1 GCA_007130675.1 Candidatus Hydrogenedentota bacterium
GAAGCCTTGGTGCGGGTATGCTGGTGTTCATCGAGAATGCCTGCAACCTGCACGGGCAGCGCCCAACCGCTGAAATCCACGATCTTGCCGCCACTTCGTACGTGCTCATCATATAGGGGGGTGTGCCGCATGCGGCGCCTCCTGCAAGAATTCTCCAGCTATGAAACGTCACGGCGCAAGAAACGCCGATTCGTTTGCCCAGGCGCGCGGCAGGATTCTCGGCCCGCCGCTTCCCCGTGGTCGATTCCACGTCGCATCGCCAGTTACGGCGGACCATTGAACGCCTTCACCATGCCATTACGGCAGCGGAGATGTCAACAGGAAACGGAAACGACTGGCGCACAGGGGTTTGTGTCCCCTCGATTCTCGTCCGTCTCCGTTACCCACCCCCAACACACGCGCTCAGCCGCCTGAATCCGGCGGCACCACCGGCAGCAGGATGCGCGAGGGGCGCGCCGCGTTGTGCTCGACCGTATTGACGGCGGTTTGGGTAAGCCGGTTCCGGTTGAGCGGTTCGCCCGTGTTCGGATTCACATCAAAACGCGGGAAGTTGCTGCTCGATATGTCCACGCGAATGCGGTGTCCCTTTTTGAACACGTTCGAGGTAGGATACAAGTGGATACGCACCGGATAGACCGTGCCGGGTTCCATGAGTTTCTCTTCCGTGAGCGAATCGCGGAACCGCGTGCGGATGATGCCGTCGCCGATGAGCAGGTCGAACCCGTCCGGATAATCTGGGCTCGGTGGATAGACGTCAATGAGTTTCGCGGTGAAATCGGTGTCGGGCGCGGACGACGAGACCCACAACTCGACCTCGAGTTCGCCGGTGACCTCGAGATCTTCGGCAAGCGGTTCGGTCTGGAATACGAGCACGTCGTTACGCGCGGACAAAGGGACCGGTTTCTGCCAGTTCCAGATGTCATCACTGCCGCGCTGGTCCCGGGCGCCTTGCACAAGGATATCGTTGCCCGACGAGATCTGTCCGCCAATGGTTGGCACGGGATTCTTCGGATCAAACAAGTAACTCGTCGCGCCGCCATCTTCGGGCGGGGCATCGGTCGACAGCCAGCCGTCCGGCTGGAGATAGAACGCGGTGGTAACCGCCCGCGCCAGCGGCCACTCCTGTTCATCGCGCCAGTAGCCGCCGTGATCGAGACGGCCATTGTCGTCCTTCGTGCCGCTGCCCGTCCCCATGACGAATATGCGCACGTGAGACGAGAACGGCGGCTCTTTTCGGGTCACTTTCGACTCGATTCCCTTGAGCCAGTAGTCGTACCACTCGAGACGCCATTCGCTCGGGTTTGCAATGGCTGCATCTTCCCCGAAACTCACCTGGCCATGAGCGGAGCGGTGCTGCGCGTTGTGAATCCAGGGTCCCATGATGAGATACACGGGGCCCTCGATATGGTCGCGCAATACTTGGTAGTTCGCGGTGGTGTTGCTCGCCCACGAGTCGTACCACCCGCTGACGAGATACACCGGGATATCCTTGTAGGTCTCGGGATAGTCGCGGATGTTGTTCTGCCGCCAATACGCGACGTTGCCGCCGTGTTCGAGCGCGCCAACCAGCCAATCTTCGTATTCTTCGGCGATGCGCAAAGGGGTCATGCCCCGGCGCAGGGGCAGATTGAGCAAGTACTCGAAACGATTGTCCGCCAACTGCTGGAGGAGTTCGCGCTTGGCGGGGTCACGTGACTGGCGGCTGCCGTCGGCCGCCTTGAGGTGAATCCAGTTCCAGAACCGCAATTCGTATGCCCCGCCGTTGCGCATGCTCGCATAGCCCATATTCGACATCGCATCGACGGGAATCACGGTCTTGAGCTGCGGCGCTTTGGTCATGGCCAGAGCGTGTTGCGTGCCGCCAACGTACGACGTACCCAGCATGCCGATCTGGCCGTCCGACCATTCCTGCTCTTCAATCCAAGCGGCGCAATCCCACCCGTCGGGTCCGTCATCGGTGAGCATGTGCCATACACCTTCGGAGGCGTACCGTCCGCGTGTGTCTTGGGCCACGAAGGCGTAGCCGCGCTGTGCGAAGTATTCGCCAAAGGGCTTATTGCCGTTTTTGTTGTAGGGGGTTCTCGTGAGAATCGCCGGCCACTGGCCCTCGATGGCTTCGCCATCGCGCGCGGGTAGATACACGTCGGTCGCGAGCCGCACGCCGTCGCGCATCGGCACCATGATATTCTCTTGCGCCACTACCTCGTATTCGGCCTCGCGGGCAGGCGTTTCGAGCACCAGCACCGCCGCCAGAAACAATAGAACCATTGCCCGCGCGCACAATTTCATTGTGACATCCCCTTCCCGATATGTGCAGCCCATCAACTCTATATTTTGTGCCCAGTGTAGGTCTTCTCGAAAATCGCATCAACTTCACACGGACCGCGGCAGAGCCGCACGCACGTGAAGGCCGTTTCAGGCGAAAGGGCGCCTGTGACAGGATATTCCGCGCGGCAATTGTTGCCGATTCGCCGCGCCGCGCAAGAGCCGTTACGTGTTCACGGCGCGGATTGGTGCACGGGCCCCCGGTCCTGATGCAACTCCGCCACGCGCGCCGTCCGGCGCAGATCATCCATCCAGTTGCGCAACACCGGTGACCGTGGAAAGGTCCGTCCGCGCAGCCAATCGCCCTGGATGTGGTAGCGCAGCGGCTCACCTGTCTCGGCGGCCAGAATCACCTGATGCTCCGCCTCGGAATCCGTGACTCTCAAGAACCGTTGTGGCGGAAAGACAATGCCGAGGCCGACCCAGCCGATATCCGGCCCTTGGACGCCCCAACTGCCCATCACGCCGGTAGCGGTGTCGACCGCGAAAGTTTCCTGGCGCATGCGCGTGATTCCCAGGCCGATTTCGAGGGTGGAATCGGCCGGGCCGCCCTCGACCACCACCTCGATAGGCGAATCAGAGCGGTCCGCTAGAGCCGAACACGTGAACCGGACGGTGTAGGGGTGTTCCGATGGACCTGCGTTTTCGGCCAGCAGCTCGACCGTAACGGTCTCATCGTCGAGACTCACAAGCCGCTTGGACCAGACAATGCCGCCCGTGCCCTCGGGACTGTAGACCGGGTAGGGCTCGCCGTCGACATAGAGCGTCAGGCCGCCGAGGCCGCCGGTCTGGCCGACGTGCAGCGCATCCATTCCCCAGGGCTGTTCCTCATGATAGTTCACTTCTTCATCGAAGGTGTGCATCACGAGGGTCCGCTGTTGCTTGCCGAAAAAGTCGAATTGGCCCCAATAGGCCCGATAGCCCGCGCGTTCCGATTCCCAGCCGATGTTCGGGGGAACCCAGTCCTGGGCCCAACCGACGCGCGGCCGCGCAAACTCCTCGAGCAGCGCCTGTTGAAGGTCACCGATATCGCCATATCCGGCGTCGCGCGCATCCGGCAGTGCCTCGTGAATATGTTGGCGCATGGCGTCATACGAGCCTGACGGGCGCAAAGCGTCGAAGGCTGTCCAGAAGTCCTCATCCGGGTGGGCCCGCTTCAAACGCACTATCATCCGGTCTTTTAAGACATCGAGGTAATAGAACCAGGTTTGCCTGCTGCCGGTGAGCCGCTGGCGCACGTCCGCGTCCAGCGCGGGCGAATCAAAACCGCTTGTCATGAACTGCCACATCGGGTCCGGCTCTTCCACGCCATGAAGGGCAAGTGCATGCTGCAACGCGCGGAC
>SLSB01000423.1 GCA_007130675.1 Candidatus Hydrogenedentota bacterium
CGATTTCGAACACCGATACATGAATTATGTCGAAGCGTGGGACGATATCGAGTTTGCAGAGGCTCATAAGATAACGCCAATCAAGGGGTACGGTCTTTTGGCTCATACGGTGTATGAGCTGGTGCCGCCCGAGATATACTTCCAGGATCATCCAGATTATTATTCCCTGATCGATGGGGAGCGTCGTGCCCCGGCCGCTATCGATTGGCGCGACCCTCACGAGCGGCGCCAGTATCCCAACCTGTTGGGGCAGTTATGCTTCTCGAATCCAGCCGTTGCCAGAGTGATCGCCACGGAATTGCGCAAACGCATTGAAGACAACCCCGAGCCGAAAATCTGGAGCGTCTCGCAGATGAATTGGGGCGGGGTGTGTGAATGCAGCGGGTGTGTCGCGCTCAACGAGCGTGAAGGCAGTCCTTCGGGGGCTTTGCTAACCTGCATTAACCGCGTTGCGCGCGCACTTGCCAGCGACTTTCCAGAGCACCGCATCGAGACACTCGCGCACCAGTGGTCCCGGAAACCGCCCCGGCAACTCAGACCCGAGCCCAATGTGATCATCCGGCTTTCAAACGTGGAATGCGATTTTGCCCGCCCGCTGACCAACCCGAAGTTTGAAGAAAACCGTCTGTTTCAAGACGCCATCGAAGCGTGGGCCAGGCTCACGCCAAATCTGTACATTTGGGATTACACGGCTAACCAGAGAAACTTCCTGACGCCGCATCCGAATCTTCACGTTCTCCAGCCCAACCTCCGGTTCTTGAAAGAGCGCGGGGCGGTGGGTGTGTTGGCGCAGGGCTGCCCGGTTCCCGGGGGAGAGTTTGCGGCCTTACGCCAGTATATTCTTGCCAAATGCATGTGGGACCCGGGCGTGGATGCCGGCGCGCTGTTTACGGAGTTTATCGACCTGTATTACGGCCCTGCCGGCTCGGCCATTCTCGAGTACATTTCTCTTATCACGCGAGAAATCACGAATGCTGACCGGCCTCTGACCGTCTCGGGCACCCCCATATGGATGGATGCGGATGCCGTGCGGCGCGCCCAGGATATTTTTGACCAGGCGTTCGAAGCTGTCGGGGACGCGGAACCGTACAAGCAGCGCGTCGACCTTGCCTATCTGCCGGTCCAATACGCCGCGCTGGTGTGCCCGCCGGACCTGCGCTATGCGCGCTATGAGGTCACGTTGCAGCGGCCGCCCTGCCCGCCCCTCGAGGAATTTATCGAGATGCTGCAGGGCCACGGCATGACCCACATTGCTGACGACCAGCCTGTCGAGATGCTGGCGGATGAAGTCGGCGGCACGACGCCGCCCCGCCGTATTGACTCGGAATTGCGGATACTCGAGAACGAGTTTTACCTCATCTGGGTGGCGCCTGCCCTCGATGGCTCGATTATCCGCTGGCGGGATAAGAGGCAGAATGTGGAATTGCTGCAGGGATTCCGCACCTATGGCCGCGGCCCGGGAACCCTCCAGGACTGGACCCATGCCCCCGGCAGCAAAGAGCGGCCCGTGGCGACGCACTACGAGGTCGCAAGCAGAACGCTTTACGCGCTCAGAATCGAGGCGCTTCTCGAAAACGGCCTGGCTGTCGAACGGACGATGGAATTACGGCCCGCTTCCCCCGAGTTCACTGTTACCCTTACGGTTACAAATACCAGCGACGAGCCAATTGTTCCGAACGTCAAGATCCACCCGGAATTCGCCATTGACAGCAGTTCACTTCCGGAAATATGGGTTGAATCTGGCGGAGTGTGGCAGCAGGTTCATACCGCGCGGGGAGGAAGTGAACCCATACACGGCGCGTACCTTGAGCCGCCGGATGGGTTTCGCTGGGCTTACCGCTTGCCCGGCGAAGGATTCACCATGATCAACGAATTTGTGTCGCATCAAGTCGGCGGATTGTTTTATTTTTACAATACGAGCGCTCGCTATCCGCATATCAACCTCGAGATCATTCCGAAGGATGAACCCCTTGGTCCTGGCCGAAGCCGTCAGCTCAGGGCTACGTACACCACGACCCGCAGACGCCCAACGCAATTTTGAGACAGGTAGGCCCCCAATAATCGCGCTGCAGAGGGCAAAGCAGAAATCATGCTAAACCTATAAAGAACTCAAGCGCTGACATGGATAAGGTTTGGAGATGCGCTCGTATTCTACGGTAGATTGAAGAAAAGGAGAGTGCCGTGAGGGTGTGTACTTTTTCCGAGAGATCTTGGTTGCGAAGTGTTGTGATGTTGCTTGGGGCGGTATTGACCGCGCATGCCGCGGTTGGGGCCGAGGTAGGCATGTTTCGTCTGTCGGGCACTCCCGAGCAGATCGGGACGGTCTGGGGCGAAATGAACCGCGAGAATATCATCCGGGATATGGAAGTGACCTATCTGAAACGGGCTGCGGACGAGGGCATCTCGCGCGAGACGCTTATCGAGCGTTCAGAGGCTTACGTGCGGATCGCCGAGGAGATCGCTCCGCATTGGCTCGAGGAGGCACGCGCCATTGCCCGCGCGGCAGGTGTCGATGAGGACCTCTACATCGCGTTTATCGACGGTCAGGCCCGCAACCGGTTTTTGCACGAGTGCACGTCGTATGCAGTGTCGCGCGACTATACCCGCGACGGCGTCATCCTGTTTCACAAGACTCGCGACAACGTCGACCGGCCGCAGGTGGTGCCCATCGTGGAAAGTTCGCTCGAGGGGGTCAATAAGTTCATTACCGTCACGGATGTCAGCCGGATCCGGTGTTCGATGATGGTCAACGAAAAGGGGCTCGCGGGCGCGGGGGATTATCCCGCCGAGAAGAAGAAGGATTCGTCGACCCTCCATCTCGAACCGGCCGAACCGCAGTACCGCGGGCTGATGGCCGGTTCGATTCTCCGGCACATCGCCGAGCGCGCCTCGACGTGTGCGGAGGCACTCGCCATTATCGAGGATTTCGTCGAGAGGGGGTACTATGCGGGCGGCGACGTGAACGCCAGCCATTGGCTGTTCGTTGACCGCGAGGGCACTATTCTTGAAGTGAGCAATAACGCACGTCACGTGGTTCACAAATTCCACACGCAGAAGGTATATTTCAGCCGGCTCAATAACAGCGCGGCGGCCCGACGTCTGCGGGACGCCGAGGCTCCCATCTCCTTTGATTTGTTTCGCAGCGTGTCGCGCGACCCGTCCATCTGTTTTCGGTCGTCCATCTCGGGGATGACGGTCGAGATCCATCCTGACCACCCCGAAATGCTCACCTGCGCATGGATTGCACTGCCCGTGCCTTCGGTGGCCTTTCCGCTGTTCATGGGACAACGCCGCGCGCCCACGCCTCTCATCGACGGCACCGCCTACGAACTGGGCAAAGCAGCCCCGCGCCAGGATGCCCGCTGGGAAGCCCTCGAACATGAGATGCACACGGAAAAGGAACAGCTAAAAGACGAGGTCGCGGCGAGCATCGCGGCAGGGAATCCCGAACAGATACACGTCGAATTGCTCGAGGACTGGTCGCAAGCCCAAGCCGCCATGCTGCTGGATGCGCTCGAGGAGCCTGAAGAGCAGCCATAGTAGTGTGGGGAAGTCTGGTGGACCGGACGTCCGGCACAAGGCCGGACGCTACGGGGGGCGTATTGATATGAGCTTCTCCACGTGCTTTCTAAAGGATTTTCCGAGAGGTCTCGATTGCGCTTC
>SLSB01000416.1 GCA_007130675.1 Candidatus Hydrogenedentota bacterium
GGTCCCGGCGGCAACGCCTTGAACACCGCCCCGTCGGGCGCGGCCAGGAAGCGCAGATATCCGTTGGCCGTCTTGGTCTCGCGCATCGGTTCGAGCGACTTGGGTCCGCCGCTCAACGACTTGTATATGCCCCGCAGATCGTCCGGATTGGCCTCGGGGATTTCCGCAAACGCGGCCACACCACAGGCCAACAGGAATACAAAACCACCCACAAGCCCTACCCAGCGCATTGCTCTCCTCCTCCCTGCAGGCAGGCGCTATCCCCGGCATGCAGCCTTACGCTGCACGGGATAGGCGCCTCCTGGCATCTACCGTTTATTGCGCAACCGACCGCCATCTTCATCTGTCTCAACCGCCTGCGCTTTGTTGCCACGGTTGCCGCAACCCCATGAAACCCCAAATCAATGCCCTCGACTCTTAATCCAAAAAGGGCCGCTGCTATTGTACGCATAGGACAGCAGATTTGTCCATAGTTTATCCGGGGGGCAGATTATCTGTATTTCAATTCCTCGGAAGAGTCGGGCGACCGCGGGGCCATGAGCCGGAATGCGTCGCGAGACACCCGTCGCGCACCCTAGTGTGGGTGGGAGTCATAACAGACTGATGAAAATGGAGTTACGGGCTTGATAGTCTGCGTATGGTGTAGTCGCGGCATAGAGGCCTTCGCCTCATTCGGAATTTTCGGATTTCTGCTCTTCCCGATCCGCTCGCAAGGTGCGCGCACAGGCTACCGCCTGCTCGAAGGAGTCCGCCGCGGCAGCAATACTGAACGGTTCGATGGATGCCCGGGCTGCCCCACGCATCGCTGTTTTATCGGCGGCATCGGCGAAATGGCGTATCAATGCAGCGCTCAGCGATTCCAGATTGCGCGGGGGCACGACATACCCGTTCACGTTATCTTCGAGGAGATCGGCCGCGGCGCCTACATTGTCAGTAGCAAGCACCGGCGTGCCGCAGGCCAACGCTTCGTTGACCACCAGCCCCCAGACCTCCTCGCGCGAGGGGAGCGCCATCAGGTCCGCGCTGCCGTACAGTCTCGGCAGTTCCTCGCGCGCTACAAACCCCGCGAAGACCGTCCGGTCCCCAACGCCCTCGCGCGCGGCAAGACGCCTGAAGGTTTGCTCCTTCGGCCCCGAGCCCACGACGAGCAGGCTCGCGTCCACGCCCGCTTCCACCGCGCGCGCAAACGCGGGCAGCAAGTCGCCAAGACCCTTTCGTTCGATGAGCTGGCCGCAGTAAAGGACCATAGAAGGGGTCCGGATGCCGAACCGCTCGCGGACCTGCTCGCGCTCGGCACTTGTCATGCGGCTTTGTTTGTCGAACAGGTCTGTCTCGACGGCGTTGTATGCCCGAAAGACGCGCCCGGGCGCGGCTCCCAGCGATTCGAGATAAGTTTCCGCGCGCGAGCCATACGCCAGCCAGGCATCGGCGCCGCGTACCAGCCATTGCACCGGGCGCCGGGCCAGGGTCCTGCGCCAATTGGGCTCTCCCACCGTGCTTCCGCTCCACAACACGAATGGCACGCCGTTGCCGCGCGCCCAGCGAGCGGCATAAAACGTGGCGGGCGTGTCCCACCCGCAACAGATCAAGGTATCCGGTTTTTCTTGCGATAGTTCGCGCGGCAGGGTGGGGTTGAGCAGGATGCGGTAATCACGGCTCCCCGCTGGAAGGCTCACGTGGGGCAGCAGCCGCCACGTGAACGCATCTTCATGCACATCATGAGACCACTCGCGGATGGTGCGCACATTGCCGAGAATCCACACCGTGAGGTCGAAGCGGCCCGCGAGTTCGGCAAACAGCGGGATCCGGTAGGGCGTCAGAAAGTTGTGAAGCAGCAACACCCTGGGCGGATGTTCCCCCGGTACATGCGGATTGTGCGCCATAGCCCCTCCTTGGGCAGTATCGTAGGCTTCGCCGCTCGCCCATTCAAGAGAATGTCCGCGATGAATGAGAGGCGAGACGCCTCATCTACGATCGTGCACAATAGACGCGGCGTCTCGACGGGCGGCGGCACACTTGCCTTCTGCGCGGCAAAGGGGTAACGTTAGGGGCGGGAAACACGTAGTTTTTTGGGCGCGCTGCCTTTCACACATCCTGGGGAAGACCCTGCGCGTGCAACCGCGAATACGTCGGAGTGGAGGAACACCATGAGCAAGAAGAATGCATCTGTGGGCGAAAACCGCTGGATTGGCGACTTCCCGAAGATTGGCATCAGGCCCGCCATTGACGGCCGCCGCCAAGGAGTGCGCGAGTCGCTCGAGAATCAGACCATGACCATGGCCAAATCGGTGGCCAAGCTTCTCACGAAGAAGCTGCGTTATCCGAACGGCGCGCCGGTCGAGTGCGTGATCGCCGATTCATGCATCGGCGGCGTGGCCGAGGCCGCCATGGCCGCCGACAAATTTGCCCGCGAGGGAGTCGGCATCTCGCTGACCGTCACCCCGTGCTGGTGCTACGGCTCGGAAACCATGGACATGGATCCCTTGATCCCGAAAGCGGTCTGGGGGTTCAACGGCACCGAGCGTCCGGGTGCCGTCTATCTCGCGGCGGTGCTGGCGGGGCACAACCAGAAAGGCTTGCCGGCGTTCAGCATCTACGGCCGCGATGTGCAGGACTCGAATGACACCAGCATTCCCAAGGATGTCGAGGAGAAGCTGTTGCGCTTTGCCCGGGCGGGTCTGGCCACGGCCATTATGCGCGGCAAGTCCTACGTGTCGCTGGGCAACGTGTCGATGGGCATCGCGGGGTCGCTGGTCAACCACGATTTCTTCGAGAGTTACCTCGGCATGCGGGTCGAGACGGTGGACATGACGGAATTCGTGCGCCGCATCGACGAAGAAATCTACGACAAGAAGGAATACGAAAAGGCCCTCAAGTGGGTGAAGCGGAACTGCAACGAAGGCAACGACGGTAATCCCAAGCACCTGCGCCTCAGCCGCAAACAGAAGGATGCGGTCTGGGAAACGTGCGTGAAGATGTACCTGATCGGCCGCGACCTGATGGTCGGGAATCCGAAGCTCGAGAAGATGGGCTGGGGCGAGGAGGCCCTGGGCCGCAACGCCCTCGCCGCTGGTTTCCAGGGTCAGCGCCAGTGGACCGACCATTTCCCGAACGGTGATTTCATGGAAGCGCTGCTCAATTCGTCGTTTGACTGGAATGGCGTGCGCGCCCCCTACATCATGGCGACCGAAAACGATTGCCTCAACGCAACGGCCATGATCTTCGGCTACCTGCTCACCAATACCGCGCAGGTGTTCGCCGATGTGCGCACCTACTGGAGCCCCGAAGCTGTCAAGCGGGTCACCGGCCACGCGCTGTCGGGCAATGCCGCCGGCGGGCTCATTCACCTGATCAATTCAGGTGCGGCGGCGATCGATGGCAGTGGCCGCCAGACCATCAAGGGCAAACCCGTCATGAAACCGTTCTGGGAGATCGACCCGAAAGAGGCCAAGGCCTGCGTCGAAGCCACGACGTGGTATCCCGGCAACCGCGAGTACTTCCGGGGCGGCGGGTTTTCGTCGTGCTTCCTGACCCGCGGAGGCATGCCCGTTACGCTCATTCGCATCAACCTGGTGAAAGGGCTCGGGCCCGTGCTCCAATTGGCCGAGGGCGTCACCTGCGACCTGCCGGATGACGTGCACGCAAAGCTCAACGACCGGA
>SLSB01000688.1 GCA_007130675.1 Candidatus Hydrogenedentota bacterium
AGAATGGAAGGAGTTGCGCGGCGCATACCACGAACACGGCGAGCCAGGCAAACGAACAGACCGCAATCGGGCGCAGCAGCTCCGGCCACGCCGGGCGTTGCTGAATCAGGCGGATGAGGAAATAGCCCCCGAGACCCAGGCAGAAGGTAAACGCGGTCTCCGGGTGGCCCGCCAGCAGCAGCAGAATGCCCGAGATGGCAACCGCGAAAAAACCGCGCCGGTACTGCTTGCGCACGACGAACTCAAGCCCTACAAGCTGCGGAGGCGCCCAGATGGCGACATCGGTCAGCGGCCAATGGCACCATAGCAGGTTGTAACTGCCCAGCATCCATGCTACGGAAAAGAAGCGGGCGAGCGCCGTTGAAAACCCCAGCAAACGCGCGCACACGTATCCTACGATGCCGCAGAGGAACAGTTTCACAATGACATACGCCGTGAGCGCCCAGTCGATCTGCATTACCAACTGGAGCAGGCGCGGCGGATAGAATACGCTGCTCTGGAAATTGGCCAGAAGAGGCATGCCCGTGAGCTCGAGATGATTCCACAGCGGCCATTCGCCGTTGCGCAACTCCTGCTGGCACAAGAGAAATTTCGGGCGCGTGAAGAAGATGTGGTCGAAAATCAGTTTATTCTGGGGTTGCTCCCAACCTTCGGGCGCGTAATTCTCCCAGTGCGGCAGGGCAAAAAGAATGTCCGCGGGCGAAATCAGCTCGCCGCGGAAGAACGTGGCCGGGAATAACGCCGCAAGCAATACGAGCAAGAGCACGCTGTGCAAGAGCGATTCCCGAAGCGTCAGCTTGTGGTCAGAAGTCATCATCCAGTGTTGTGTGCGGACCTGCCGCAAGAGGATACCATGAGTGCGCGTTATCCCGGCGTAGCGCTCGCGTTACGCAGGCTAATTATTGTGAATCCCGACGGCGTCTTCAACCTCGGCAAGCAACTCTTGCAGTGCGAATGGCTTAGACAGACACGCCCGCGCCCCGCGATCCAGTGCCGTCCGCGCTTTCTCGGGCTGGCTATCGGCGGTCATAACAATGACCGGCAACCCCGGCCGGATGTTGTGCAGCTCAGTGAGGAGATTGGGCCCGTCCACGTCGCGCAGTTCGAAATCCAGCAGCACGGCATCAAACAGCGTGGCGGCGACGGCCTGCATCGCCCGCACGGCATCCTGAGCGGCCACAACCGAAAATCCGCGATTTCGCAGGGTTTCTTTGAGCACTTCGCGCGTTGTCTCGTTCTCGTCAATCAACAGCAACGAGGGCATCGGCGCCGGCTCGGGTTCTTCGAACGGTGTTTCCAGCACAGGGGCAGGTTTTGGCGCTCGGACCGGCCTTACAGCGCGCTCCACTCGCTTGGGTTCCGGGGGTGACGCGGGAGGCTTGTCTGGAACACCTTCGCGCAAGGCCATGCCCTCCGCGCGCCCGATTCCGATGACCGGCGCCGCGCCCACCGGTGGAGCCGCCTTTTCGAGGTCTACAGGCAGGATGATCTCGAAGGCGGTTTCCGCCTCTTCGGTCCGCACCAGTCTCAGCGCTCCCCGGTGTTTATGCACCACGGACCGGCAAACCGCCAACCCGAGTCCCGTTCCCGTCCTGACGTCCCCCAACGTCACAAACGGCTCGAAGATCGCCTCGGCGCGCTTTGCCGGAATACCGGGACCAGTGTCCTGCACCACGATACAAACGCTCTTCCGGTCGGCAGACGCCGCGGTTTTTACTGTCAATCTGCCGCCGGTCTTCTCCATGGCTTGCTCAGCGTTGATGACAAGATTGAGCAGCGCATGTTCAAGCTGCTGCTTATCTGCCAGCACTCGCGGCAGCCCTTCCTCGTACTCCTCTACCACCGTTATCCCTTTTGCGGCAAGACGGTCGGCAAGCGTGGAGAGCAAACGGTGCAACACGTAATTGACCATTGTCGGCGTGAATGCCGCGGCCCCCGGGCGGGCGAAGGCCATGAGGTCGTTCACGAGTTTGCCCAGTTTCCGGTTTTGCTCGAGGATGGCTTCGGCCGCGTTGACTTCTTCCGGGCCATGCGCCCGCCGCAGCAAGAGATGCGCGTGGTTGGCAATCGAATTCAACGGATGCTGCAAGACCTGCGAAGTCCCTATGGCAAATTCCGCAAGGTCAGCAGTGGCGGCAGCGCCGTCCTTGCCAGCGTTGCGCGCGATGGCCTCGGCAAGCTCCTCACTTAGTTCCTCAAGCTCGTTGTACGCGTGGTGCCGCGCCAGCACGGCGCCGCACGCCCCCGCGAATGCCATCAGTTTGACGCCATCCAAAGAGTGCTGCTCGACCGATTCGGCATCCGTCTCAAACATGATCTGGCCATGCGTCACGCCATCGGCCACCATCGGCAGCATGAGGATTCCGTCGCGCAGTTCCGGTTCGGTCTTGCCCGCTCCCCGCCATCCGTTGGGTCCCATGCCGATTCCAAGCTGGTCCAGCGCTTCAAGCGCGAGGATCTCGACTTCGTCCAAGTCCTCCTGAGACGACGGGGACAGAGGAATCCGGAAGCTCTCGGGGGCCGCATCCGCGGTATCCCATGTCATGCCCACAAGGCTCCGTTTCCCTTCATCAAATGCACAACACATGCCCGGCGCCGCGTCCAGTCCCTCGCGCACGGCCGCGGCAATAAGCCCGATCACCTCGGTGAGGGTGTGTGAAGGACGGAGGCTTGTGTTCAGGCGGTTCAGCGCATCGAGCCACCGCAATTCCTGCTTCAGTGACGAGGTGTCGAGGTTCTCCGGCGCGCGCGGCATTGGATTATCCGGCTCGGTCTCTTGTATCTCCTGCGCCGTGGCCAAATCGCCGCCCGACGTTGCCTCGAGAAGTGCCAGCCGCTGGTCCAAGGCCTCGCACGTTTGTTCGCGCAGCAATTCGATGTCGCTGGAGTTCATGCCAAGGCGGTCTGCATGAGCGTGGACCGCTTCACCAGCGTGCCCGGAGGCTCGAGAGTGGTCGCCCAGAATCCAGTAGCTCATCGCGTTCGCCAAACTGACCACCTCGACAAGTTGCACAATCGGCCGGTTCCCCAACAGGGTTCCAGAGGGCAGATGGTGGAACCAGATACTCTGGCTCAGGGGTCTCGGAAGCGCCCACCGCTCGGCCAGCCATTTTCCGACAAGAGCATGATCAACCCCAAACTCATCGCGCTCGACACGATCCACGGCGCCTTCATCGTGGCTTTCCAGAAACGCGCAATAATCCTCCGGCATGGCAGCAAGCAGAGCCAGCCGCCCCACGTCATGCAACAGGCCCGCAATATAGGCCTCATCGGGGGCCATCAGGCGGATGAGCGATGCCGCTTGGGCCGCACATGCCGCACACGCGAGCGCGTGGCGCAAATGACGTTCGAGACACGATTGATACGATTGAAGCGGAAGACTGGTCAGCGCTACTCCAAGAGCCGCGCGCCGAAGACCATCGAGTCCTGCTGCTCGCACGGCGTCCTGGATGGATGCTGTTTGCGGCGGGGTTCTTCCCGTCGAGGTGTGGGCCATGCGCAACACAGACGAGGCAAAAGCCGGGTCCATCGCCACCAGCGCCCCGGCCAAGTCCATGTCAGGGTTGGAATCGAACAGCGTAGACAGCGCACGGGCCACGACCTTCATGGTGGCAGGCAAATGGTCTATACCCGTTATCAGATGCTTTAGCTCAGG
>SLSB01000020.1 GCA_007130675.1 Candidatus Hydrogenedentota bacterium
AACTGGTGCCGCTGGGCAAATACGAAGTGGGCGCGATCATCGCCGAGGAAGAGTTTACGGGCCGGGCGCGCTTTTTCACCTCGCAGATGTGGGCGGGCAATTGCAGCGGCATCCTCGAGGGTTCGGGCGACATACTGATCCAGCAGTTGAACACCATCAGCGGCGGGATCACATGCAACGGCGGCACATTCCGCATGGAAAACGCAGTGTTTCAGCGCGAATTGTCCCCACACGTCGAGATTACCGAGGGATGCGCGAATGCCCGGCTTATCGCCAACATTGCTTCAGCGGGCGAGTTCCGGGTCGACAGCGCCATCGGTGATAACCTGTACGCGCGGGCCAACAGCGCCCTGGTTGCACCCGGAGCCTACGCGCCGGGCCGTTTCTCGACGGGCTGGGAGGACGGCGAGCCGCAGAGTCCCGCCACGGTTGTGGTAACCGAGGGCGGCGGGCGGCGCGGCGTGGCTGACGCATCGTGCGCACCCAGCGACGCGAATGCCCACACGGGCAGCCGGGCATTGCGGGTGGCCGGCCGCACCGAAGACCCCGAGCACAGCTACGTCTACTTCACGCTTTTCGAGGAGCCTCTGCGCGTTTACCCCGATTCCCAGCTTCGGTACTGGTTCCTTCCGGTAAATCAGCGAAGCCGTAATGTGGCCGTGGATATTCTCTTCGAGGATGGCACGACGTTGCGCGATTCCGGGGCTCATACCACCGACGGCGTGGGCGCGCATCCCGGTTCGGGCAAAGGCGTGGCTGGAGAGTGGCGTCAAATCGTGGTGCCGCTCGGGATGCATGCAGGGAAAACCGTCCGCCGGATTATGGCCGCGTACGACAGAACGAGCGCCCCGGGGCCGTTCGAAGCGTTCATCGACGGCCTCGAGCTCCAGACGGCCGTCATCCCCGCGCTGGCCGAAGTTGCCGTGACGCCTGAAGGAGGCATGCACGACCGCGGCACCGCGATCACCATTATCGCGCCCGAAGGCGTGGCGGTGCGGTATACGCTCGATGGCCGCGCCCCAGACATGGCCGCGCCGCTATATGCCGCGCCGATCGTTCTTGACACGTCCGGATTGTGGGAGCTTCGCTTCGCCATCGAGCACGAGGGCGCGCTTCTCCCGTGGGTATTCGCCGAGTTGTACGACATTCGGTGAGGCTGTGCCGCCAGCAACGGGCGGCGCCTTGGTCGCGAGAACAAGCCAAATATCGCTGCGGTTTACGAGGTCTCCGCGGCAACAAGGCGTTCGGCTTCGGCTTTTCGAGGGAAATCCAGCCCGAGGCGGCTGGCGTACTCGAGTGCGAGCTGGACGTGGCGCTGCCCGGCCTCCTTATCGCCCTTCTCGATCAGGAGCGCGCCGAAATCCAGCAGCAACGTGGGGTCTCCGGGCCGCATTTGCAGCGCGAGGCCCAAGTGCAGCTCGGCATCATCGAGCTTGCGGGCCCGCAATTCGGCCAATCCCAGCGTGTGCAGAATGTGCGGCTGAATAATCGGATTATGTTCGGCTTGCTCGAGTGCGGCCGAAGCCAGTTCGAGCGCGCGGTCGATGTCGCCGTCCGTCTCGAGGATGAGGTACGCCAGATTGTTGTTCACGATGGGATCATTCTGGCGCAAGGCGACGGCACGTTCGTAGGCCGCGAGCGCCGCTGGCTTATCTTCTTCCACGCGCTCCTTGCGGCGGGCCAGAAGCAGCCAGCCGGCGGCGTTATTCTCGTCGAGCTCGATAGCTCTGTTGATTGCGGCAAGTTCGGCGTCGGCGTTGCCCTTCCTGCGGTGAAACTCGGCTTTGGCCAGCCATGTGCGAGCATCGTTGGGCGTGCGCCGCGCAAGTGCTCGAGCTTTTTCAACCGGGTCCTCGAGCTGCGCGACACCTGCGGCGGCATCGAGCATAAGCACTGTCAGAACGGGCGCATCGGCGATGTGCTCCGCGGCTTTTTCGAACGCCGCCAGGGCACTGTCGGGAAACGACTCCGCGAGACAGGCAACACCGCATACATAGGCGGCAAACGCCTCCGGATTCGCCTTCAGTGCGCCGACAAAGTCTTCCGTGCCGGGGACCGGGTCACGAACGCCAATCGCGGCAGCCGCGGCCCCCCCGCCGTCAATCCGATGCCAGGGCACATCGCCCGCCTGCTCGAGTGCGGCGGCGGCCGCATCGGTATCCGCGGTGTGAAGCAATGCCGCTGCAAAAAGCAAATGCAGGCCAAGAGAACGCATGTCGGCTGGAACGCCCTCGCACGCAGCGGCCACGGCGGCCCAATCGTTCTTTTCAGCGAGCGCGAACGCACGCAGTGCTTCAGACGCGGCGAACTCATCTTCATTAAACGTATGGCCTTCAAGCGTTTTGAGCGCGTCATCGGCGAGGCCTTCGATGAGCTGCACCCGGGCCTTGGCCACCCGCAACGCTCCGCTTTCGGGAATGGTGCCTAGCGCGCTGTTCAAAACGTTGCGGGCAAGATTGATTTGGCCGGTGCCGCGGTAAATGCGTGCGAGATCCAAGACAAATTGCGGGTCGGTGGGATAGAGCTGATAGGTGAGTTCCGCCACGGCCCGGGCGCGGTCGAGATCATTGGCATCCACAAGCAATTGCAGCAAGAGACGCCGGGCGCCGTGGTTGTTCGGGTAAAGCGCCAACAGCCTATCGAGTATTTGAGTGGCATATTCCGGAAGACGCGCGGTGCGGTAGATGGTCGCGATATTGTACAGGGCCACCGCGTGGTCCGGGGTCGTTGCGTACACATCGGAAAGCTCTTGCAGAGCTCTTGCGCGCGCACCAACCAGCACCAACGTGAATCCATAGGCATTGTCGCGCAAAAGAGCGCGTGCAAGATCCGTTTCTTGCCATTGTTCGAATACCTCGACCGCAGCCTGCGAATCTCTGCTCTCGAGGGCCGCCAGAAGGGCGTTCAGGGGGGAATCCTCGGGCAACCCTTCGCTCAATTCCGTGGCGCGGACCCGATCGCCCGAAAACAATGCGGCAAGGACCAGAGTCTCGCGCAGATTGGGCTCATCATTTGCAAGCAGCGAAGCGCTTTGCTCGAGGAGAGTATCGAGCCGGGCCTGCTGCCACAGCTGTTGCCACGAGAGGGTGGCAGGGTCCGCATCAGGGATCGCCACGGACGGCCGCTCGGTTTCGGCAACGGGCGCGGGCACGCCGCCCCTTCGCGCCAAAGCAAGCCGCTCGCGCACAACCTCGAATTCCGGGAGCGCCTGAGAAGCGGCCTGTAAGTAAGGGACCGCCTCGTGATATTGCTCACGGGCCACGAGGCATGCCCCCACCACGTAATTGGCCCAACCTGACTCTGGAAAATCGGACAAGATTGTCCGCGCGATCTCCTCGGCCTCGGCATATTCCGACTGATCCACGAGGCTTCGCGCCAGCGCGAGTTGGAGACCCAGATCATTCGGGCTCTGCTCGACCATTTCGCGGAATTGCGCCACAATTGCATCGAGGTTTCCCTGCTTCTGGTACACCTCGACAAGCTTCATGCGTGCGCTCAGAGAATCAGGGTCAATATTCTCGAGAATGCCTTCCAGGGTTTCGATAGCCGCGGCATCTTCATCCGCGGCTATTTGAGCCGTCGCAAGGCTGATGCGGACACCTGCCGACTGAGGAAATTGCTGGGCGAGTTCTTCGAGAAGGGCCATGGCCTG
>SLSB01000384.1 GCA_007130675.1 Candidatus Hydrogenedentota bacterium
CTGCGATGCCGTGGGTGCGTGTCTGGCGGGCGCGGCGTAGTGTGCCAGGGCAAGGAGAAGCGCAGCATGGGTAATGCGGCACGACACAAAGGCATGAACCGTGGATTCGTCCTGGCGGGTCTGCTTTGCGTTGTTCCGTTTTATGCCTGTTTTGCGCAATCATTTCGGGAGCGCATCGAGTACGGGAACGCATTGCTCAACAGCGGCAATTTCGAAGGGGCGCGCGAGGTCTACCGCAATCTCCAGATCGAGCACCCCGAAAACGCAATAATCTATTACAGTTTGGGCTGTGCGGATTATGAGGAGGCGAAGGCGGCGGCGTCTCTCAGAGACTTCGAGAGCGCTCTCGATGGGTTTGCTTCGGCGCGGGATGCTTTTCGAAGTGCCATGACCAGCCGCGAGCGATGGTTGCGTGAGGATGCGCATTACAATCATGCGAACAGCCTGGCCCAAATTGCGAAACAGACGGTTTTCCTGGGAGAACAGGAAACGACGGTTGCCGCGTTCGAGGAGGCCGTGAGCGCATATGAAGACGTGGTCGAGCGCTATCCCGAACACGCCAAGGCACGGCACAACCTCGAGCATATGCGCTACCTGCTTAAGCGCATGCTGCAGAATCCTCCTCCGCCCGAGGAAGAAGAGGATTCCGGCGAGCAAGAGGGTGAGCAAGATCAAGAGGGCGACCCGCAGGAGCGCGAGGACGGAACGCAGGAGGAAGAGCAGGAACAGGAGGATGCACCCGGCGAGGAGGCACCGCGTCCGGAGCCTGGAGAAGAAGATGACGGCGAGGAGCCGCAACAGCAACCCGACCCCGCGGATGCGGCAACCGACGAAGAGATGTCCGATCTGCGAGATGAGGACGACATGCAGGACCGGCAGGCGATCGAGGCGATTCTCCAGTCGCTCGAGGCCGAAGACAGGCGTGAGCAACAGGATTTGCGCACCAGTCCGCCGGATTCGCGCATTCCGCTGGAGTGGTGGTGATGGTAACGCGCTTGGGCATACCGGCAGTGATACTGGTTCTGGCGTTTTTCCCGGCCTTTGCCGAGGAGCACTCTTTACACGTTTATGTTGCTGACACGCGTGTCGAGGTTGGTCAGGTGTTTCGGATTACGTTGCAGGCGGAAGGCCGCCGCCTGGGCGAACCGCACGTGCCCAGCGTGGAGGAGTTGCATATAGATATGCAGCCGACTGCCCGCGAGACCCAGGTCATGATGACCTCGGGACGGCCTGCCACGCACACTGCCCGCCTCGTCTACAACGCAACTGCGCTCAGTGCGGGTGAGATCACCATTCCCCCGTTCACGATGGAGATAGATGGGGTGAGCCGCTCGAGCGAGCCGGTGGTGTTGCAGGTACAGCCCGCAAGCTCGGAGCGCGCGCGTGCCCCACACGGCCGCTGGGAACGCGAGGAAGACCTTGCCGAGCGCATACGCCTTGACGACGTAGCATTTCTGCGAACCGAAGTGGATAAGACCGCGGTGTATGCAGGTGAACCCGTGGTGCTCACCTTTCTCTACCATCGCCTGGCGAGTCGCTTTGTGCGCGTCAGCGCGGCGCGGGGCAGCATCGCGTTTACCTTTCCCGATGCCGAAGGCTTCTATGCGATTCCCCAACGCCCCGAAGAGTCGGAGAGCAGCTTCATAGACCAAGGTGGCCGCCGCTATCAGGTGACCCGTTGGAGGCAGACCCTGTTTGCCACAAGGCCGGGCGAATTGGTGATTCCCGCCTGGGAATGGCAGGCCGTGGTTCAGTCCCAGTCGACCCGTGGCATGACATCCCAGCCGCTCGAGCTACGGGCGGAACCGCTCACGATCACTGTGAAGCCGCTACCGAGCCGCCCGCCGAATTTCAGTGGTGCGGTTGGACAGTTCACGTTTCACGCGCAGGTGACGCCGCAGACAACGAAGCAAAGCGTGCCGGTGACGCTTGCCGTGCGCGTAAACGGGACCGGCAACCCCGCCTCGATCTCCGAACCAACGCTTCCGCCTATCGAGAATGCCCACGTCTCTGAGCCCGAGCATACGATTGTTCCTATGACCGGCCCGCACGGGCTTACCGCCGAAACCACGTTTTCTTACCGGATAACGCCATTAAAGACGGGATCTCTGTTGATTCCCGCGCTCGAGTTTTGCTATTTCGATCCGGCGGCCGAGGAGTATGTTGTCGACACGACGCAGGCTTTTACCGTGGCGGTCGAACCGAGCGGCGAGAGGGATCGACGGCATTTGGCCGGCGCGGAAATCCCGCCCGCGCCGGTGCGCGCGCCTAGCGGCGACGGCCTCCTGCCCATCGTGACGGTGGCGGAAGGGTTGCGCCGTCCTTCCGTTTCCGGCGCGGGAGTGGGCGTGCTTGTGGCGTGCCCGCCGCTTGCCTATGGTCTTTTGGCGTTGTGGGCTGTTCGGAAACGGCGATTTGCCGAGGACCCCACGTTCGCCCGATCTTATCGTGCGCGCGGGCGCCTGCGTAAGCGACTGCGTAAGGTGCTCGATGCGGCCGATCCCGCGGATGCGCTGTATCGCGCGGTAAATGGCTACATTGCCGACAAGTTCGACTTGCCCGAAGCCGGCATGACCTCTTCGGATGCGCGGGACGTGTTCGAGGCCCGGGCCATCGAGCACGACGCCGCGGAAAGCCTGGTCGAGATTCTGCGGGGATGCGAACGGGGCCGGTATGGCGCCGCCGCATTCTCACGCGACCTCGCCGCCTCGCTGCTCGAGCGGGCACAGCGTGATATGGACCGCCTGGATCTGTTGCTGCGAAAGGAATCTCGCTGATGACGCCGCTGTTGTCTATACTATTGGCGATTGTGGCGGCGGACGCTCCCGAGGCGGTGTTTGCACAGGCGAACGCTGCGTATGGGGAAGGCGCCCATTTGGAGGCCGCCAGGCTCTATGAGCAGTTGGTTTCTGACGGAGTGCATGACCCGGTGGTGTTTTACAATCTTGGCAATGCCTATTTCAGCGCGGGCCGGCTCGGCGCGGCGGTGGCTAACTATGAGCGGTCGCTTCACCTTGCGCCCACGTTCGAGCGCGCACGCGCGAACCTGGGCCATGCCCTTTCGACGGGCGCGCGGCAGTTGGCCCGGCCCCTGCCGCCATGGTGGGAGCAGACCGTTCTGTTCTGGCATGCGCCATTTTCGCCACGTTTTTCGGTAACCGCGGCAGTTGTGGCGTGGTGGGGATTCTGGGGGTTGTTGTGTGTCCGGCAGGTTCGCCCCTATGCGTATTCGCGGGTGTTGCTTGCATGCTCGCTTCTGGTGGCGGTGGCATTTGGCGCGTCTGCATGGGCGAAATCGCATCCGCTTGAGTTAGCCGTGGCCAGCCACGAGGAGATTCCCGTGTACTACGCGGCGCGACCCGGCAACGCCGTGGCGTTCGAGCTTTTCGAAGGCGACCGGGTCCGCGTCGAGGAACGGCACGGCGGTTGGGTACGTATCGCTACGGCGGATGGACGGCGGGGGTGGGTCGAGGTCAGTGCCATGACCATCGTAGGGCCGCCTTACGCGCCCGGGCCGGCCGCCCAGCCCATGGATGAGGCGGCGGGCGGTGCGGAGTGAGCGGCGCGCTCGAACAGCTTGTCCAGCAGGCGCACGCTGACCAACATCCGCCTCCTCGCGAGATTTGCCTCGATGCGGTGTGCCGGTTTGCTGGGGAAACGCGGGCGGATATTCAGCGGCAGCATGCCGAGGGAATTTCGGGAAGCGACGTGGTTGCGGCGCTCTCGCGCATGGCCGACAAGGTTCTCCACGCGGTTTTCACGTTTGCTCTTTCGGGCGTACCGGGCCGGCATGCTCTGCGTGCGCGCGTATCGTTGTGCGCTCTCGGGGGATATGGGCGCGCCCAGTTAAATCCGTGCTCGGATCTGGACATTGCGCTGGTTTACGAAGGTTTTTTGAATGAGCACATCGGGGCGTTGGACCGGTATCTGGTGCCTTTCCTGTGGGATGCGGGGTTTCGCGTGGGGTTTTCGGTTCGCAGCATCGATGAATCGCTCGAACTGGCCCGGCAGGATATCGCCGTGCAGACGAGCATTCTGGAGGGTCGCCATCTCGTTGGCGACAGCACGGTTTTTGCGCGCTTGAAACTGCTGTTGCGCGAGCAGATGCAGGAGCCCGCCCGCGAGGCGTTTATCGCGCAGAAGCTGTTTGATCGCACCGATGGGCTTTCAGTTGAGCACCGCGACTTGTATGCTCCTGAACCCAACATCAAGGAAAACGCCGGGGGGCTGCGGGACTACCACACTGCTTTGTGGCTCCTTATGATGGGTTACGACGTCGATACTCTCGAGGAGGCGGTCAGTCAGCGACTTCTTACTTCGGACGAGCATCTCGAGTTCATGGACGGTCTTGATTTCATTCTGCGCCTCCGAAACGAGCTGCATTTCAACGCGGGCAAGCTGACGGACGAGCTGAACTACGCCAGTCAGCGGCGTATCTGCGAAGCGTTTGGCTATTCCGAAGAGACGGCGCTGAATCTGTCGGGTCTAATGTCGGACTATTACGTTTCCGCGGCCAAATTGCGGCGTCTTCTCCAGGTGGTGGCGCGCATCTTTCATCACCAGTCGGCCGCGGCGCCGAGCGCGGGCGGAGAGCGTGTCAGCCGCGAGGTTGAGGTGCGGGAGGGCTTGCTGTATGTCGGCGGTGGCGATCCCTACTGGTATGCCCACAATCCCGCGCGTTTGATGGAGACTTTTTGGCATTGCGCGCGGCACATGGCGGTATTGAGTCGGCCCACGGAAAGGCTTTTGCGGGCGAATCTGCATTTGGTGAATGCGACGTTTTGCTCGAGTGATCTCGTGCGCCGCTTTTTTGTGGCCATCTGCAACCGGCCTCTGCAGGCTGGACACGCGTTGCGCCAGGCGGCCCGTTGCGGGTTTCTCGAGCGGTATCTGCCCGAGTTCGGTGCGATCGAGGATGTCATCCGCTACCGGGATTTCCACAGTTATCCCGTCGGAGAGCACACCCTGCGGGCGATCGAAGCGCTGGGCAAGATCGACGAACTCGATGGCGCGATCCGTGGCTGCTTACGCGAAGCGGTTGAGCACTTGACCGATCCTTATGTGCTGGTCATGGCGATTCTGTTTCACGATCTCGGCAAGGCCTCGGGCGATGTGCATATCGAAGAGAGCGTCCGGTTGACGCGGCGCATCTGCGGCCGGATAGGCATGCCCGAGGATGATGAAGAGCGTATTGCGTTTCTTGTGAAGCATCACGTGCTGATGACGAATCTAAGCCAGTACCGCGATATCGACGACGAGGGGGTGGTCGAGTCGTTTGCAGATACGATGAAAAACGAGCAGCGCCTCCGTGCATTGTTTTTGTTGTCCTACGCGGACTTAAGTGCGGTAGGGGCCGGGGTGTGGAACGAGTGGAAAGGCGCGCTGCTGATGCAGCTCTACTTGCGGACGGTCCAGCGCCTGTTGGGTCCGGCTGAGACTGTGGTGCAGGAGTTTTCGCGTTCTCCCAAGGCATTGCGTGTGCTTGAGTTGGTGGGATCAGAGCGCGAGGAGGAGGCCCTCGAGCACATTACGGGGCTGGGCTCGCGTTATCTGGCTGCGTTTGGCCCGCATGACATCCGTGCTCATTTGGACTATGTGCAAGAGGCCAGGCAGAAGGGGCTGCTGGTCTCAACGACCACGAATGAGGTTGCGGGGATGACGCATATCGTCATCTGCGTGCAGGACCGGCCGGGGCTTTTCAGTCAGATCGCGGGCAGTTTTGCTTCACAACTGGTCGATATTCACACGGCGGCGGTGTTTACGCGGCCGGACGGTTATGTGCTGGATTCGTTCATGGTGATGGATTCTCGCCGGCAAGCGCCTCTGACCGCCGCCCAGGTCGATTCCATCAAAGAAGTGCTGGGGCGGGTGCTGCTCGAGTTTGAAGATGTGCAGGATTACGTGGATAGCTCGCGTCGCCGGCTTTTTGTGTTGTTGCAGCCGCGAGTGCCGGTGACCACACGGATTGATTTCGATAACGCATCTTCGCGCACGCACACGGTTGTGGATGTCGAAACGGGAGACCGAACTGGGTTACTCTATGATATCACGCGCGCGATGGCGAAGCGGAATATGAATATCTCGACCGCCCGCATTGTGACGGATGCGCGGCGGGTGCGTGATTCGTTTTATGTGACACGGGAAAACAAGAAGATTGCGGATTTGGACGAGCAGGAGGATCTCCGGCAGGAGATCCATCAGGCGATTCATCCGCGGTCTTCGATGGAAGCCAAAGGAGGCACAAGATGAAGTACAGGGTGTTTGCGGCCGGTGTGGTGTTTGCGGTCGTCATGGCGTTTTCGCTCGAAGGGTTGGCCGGGGTAGAGCTGCTCCATGAGTTGGAGAGTGCGTTTGTCGAGGTCGGTGAGAAGATTCGGCCCAGTGTGGTCAATATCACCGTGAAGAGCACTGCGGAGGGGTTATCGGGTGAGGGTCAGATTCCCGAAGACATCTTCCGGTTCTTTTATGACCAAATCCCGCGCGATGGCGTTCCGCGGCCAAGGCCCCGGCGCGAGGCGTCTGGTTCGGGATTTATTTACAGCAAGGATGGCCATATCATCACGAATAACCACGTGGTGGACGGTGCGGAGTCCGTCGAGGTCCGTTTCTGGAATGGCAGTGTGCTCGAAGCCGATGTCGAGCAGATTGCTGGGGATTCGCATACCGACATCGCGGTGATCAAGGTCGATGCCGATTTTGATCTTCCGGTAGCCACGCTGGGCGATTCGGATCACCTCCGGGTAGGGCAGTTCAGTGTGGCCGCAGGAAACCCGCGGGGGCTCGAAGGCTCGTTGTCGTTTGGCCACATCAGTGCGCTGGGTCGTGATAATCTCAACCTTGGGTTGCGGTTTCAGGACCTTATCCAAACGGATGCGGCCATCAACCTTGGGAACAGCGGCGGGCCGCTGTGCAATATTCACGGCGAGGTCATCGGCATCAATGTTGCCATTGTCTTCGGCGCGGAGTCGCTGGGGTTTGCCATTCCGATTAACGCGGCGAAGAAGATTATCCCGACGTTGATCGCCGAGGGCCAAATCATCCGCGGGTATCTTGGGGTGTTTATCGATTCGGCCGAGGATTACGCGGCCGCCCTTGGACTTCCTGACACGAAAGGGGCGTTTGTGCTCGATGTGTCGGAAGGTGCGCCGGCTGCCCGTGCGGGCATCAGACCCGACGACGTGATCCGCAAGGTCAACGGCCATGTGGTCGAGAATGACCGCGATCTTATGGTGAAGATCTCAGATATCCAGCCGGGGACGTCCATTACGGTCGAGGTGTGGCGCGACGGCGGTCCGCTCGAGTTGGAGGCGACACTGGAGAGGTTTCCCGACGAAGATGTGGTGACGCCTCAGCCGGTTTCGGAAGATATTCTTGGGTTGCGTCCGCAGGCGCTGACGCCCGAATTGCGCGAACGGCTCGGCCTCGAGGACGAGATTCAGGGCGTCATCGTTGCCGAAATCGAGTTCAACAGCCCTGCGGACAAAGCCGGCATTCGGGCAGGCGACATCATCATGCGGGTGGGCAGAGAGCCCGTGAACGATATGGACGATTTTGCGCGTCTTATGAGAGAGAAGGCAAAGCCGGGCGCGTCGATCCTGATTCGGCTGTACCGGGGCGAGACTATCCCGACGGTTGCTGTGCTTAAGGTTCCCAGCGATCACGAACCTGAATAGGAGGATTCTCCTTCCGGGCGAAATGGCATTAGCGCGCGGGGTCTCGGTTGAGGCCCCGCGCGTCCGCGCGCGGCTTGCCCCAGGCAGGTATGTTTGCGCGCTGTTGGGGCTCCGGAGGCCTGCCTGTTTTAGGAGGCGGCGCTACTCCCCTCGTATGGGCTGACCAGCCGGAGAGGGCTACTGCCAAACACACGAACGACACGAAAGAAGCGGCCGACAAGTCTCGCCCGTGGCCAATCATGGCCAAGATGGCCATGCTACGCGAAGAGCGTGACAAAGAGAGAGAGTTTTTATAACGGAGGGCGGGGTTTCCAGCCCGCCAATACGATCAAAGGCGGATAAAATCCGCTATCCGGTTTGATTGCGAAACCACGAATAACGGTCAGAGACTTCCGCGATGAGCGCCTTTCCCTGCAAACAACGAAGGCGGCCCTGCCGGTCCGCCGTTGCCAATGGGCGGGCTGGAAACCCCGCCCTCCGTTAGTGATGGAATCGGGCTCATTGCGGGAGGCGGGATGAATGCAGACGAGACGCCTGCGCTGCCCCGCACTCCCGTCTCGCAAGCTGTGGGGTGGTCTCCCGTTGTGCCGCGCTTTCAGCGCGGTGCGGATTTGGGATTGTCTACCTGGGGCTGCGCCGCGCGTCCGCGCGCGGCTTACCCCAGGTATGTTTGCGCGCCGTTGGCGCTCCGGAAATTGGCTTCTGCAAAATCACGCGGCTGTGCGCGCTCCTGCAATCGTCGCCGGTCAATCAACCTCTCGCGAGAACGCCGCGCTCTGGGGGTCATTATTCGGTGTAGCGTCCGTCCCGTGCTTCGCGGGACCAGGCGCTACAGGCCCACGCACACTTTGTAATTATGTGATCGCGGGTCTTTGGATGGCTGCACTATCTGTGCCACAACGCTGGGAAAGCTTTGACAGCGCTCATGCGGATTGATACACTCGTCTCGAATCCACAGGGGAAAACGGATCGACGATGAATTCACCTTACGAAGATATCCGCATTGTGATCGCGGACGACGATCCCATGTTCGGGAAGGCGCTGCGTGATATGGTGCGCAGCCGGTTCGGGCGCCAGATCCGGCTGGTTTACGACGGCGACGCTGCGCTGCACCTGATGGAACGAGGCGCACCTCAGCTTCTCATCACGGATATGCAGATGCCCGGGATGCACGGGGCAGAGCTTGTGGAGGAGGTCAAGAGGCGTTGGCCTTCGGTTGACGTGATCGCTATGACGGCTTTCTCGAGTACGTATCCCTATGTTGAGATTATCCGGGCCGGGGCCAGTGATTTTCTCTCGAAGCCTTTTCATCTCGAGGAAATGGAGGCCAAGGTTATTCGCGTTCTCGATGCGCGCCGCCAGCGTGAGGGGCTGATCCAGGAACGCGAGCAACTTCTCGAGAGGGTTCGAGCGATAGGGAAGGGTGGGTTTTCCGGCGCGGGATCCGATATCAGGTACCGGGTCATGTTCGAGTCGAGTATGATGCCCGCAATTATTCTGGACCCGGAGAATTGGCATATTCGCGACGCCAACAAGGCGTTTTGCGAGTTGTGCGGCAGCAAAGGCGAGGACTTGCGGCAACGGGATTTTCGCGACCTTCTCGGCGCCACGGCCAAGGCGCGCTTCGCTCAGGTTGCCGATGTGTTTGCGCGCACTGGCCGCGGAGCGCTCTCCGATATCGCGATCGAATCGGACGGAAAGAGTGTGGCAACTGTTGACATCAGCATTACCTTTATCGGAGAAGATGGCGAACGTTTTGTGCACATTGCGTGCAAGGATGTCTCCGAGCAGAAGGCTCTTCAGGAGGAGCTGGCCGAACGGGCGGCCAAAGATGAGTTGACCGGTCTTTACAATCAGCGTGCTCTGCGGGTGCGGCTCGAGTCCGCGGTTCAGACGGCGCGGACCACGGGCCGCGTGTTTTCTCTAATCTCGATAGACTTGGACAATTTCAAGCAATGCAACGATAAGCACGGTCATCCGGTGGGCGATGGTGTATTGCGCGAGGCCGGGCGGGTTATCCTTTCGCAGATACGCGGGCGCGATGCCGGATTTCGCAATGGCGGGGACGAGTTCTGCATTATTCTGGATGCCGCGGATGCGGTCGTTGCCAAACGTGTTGGCGAGCGGATACGGCAGGGCTTTGCGGAGGCGGAGAGTTTTGGAACCTCGATGAGTGTGGGCGTGGCTGAGTATCGTGCTCCGATGGATGCAAGCGTGGTGCTCAAGGCGGCGGACTCGGCACTTTACAACGCGAAATCAAGCGGCAGGAATACAACCTGTGTGGCGTAGGAGCGCGCATTGTCTACGATTCTTGCCGTAGCCGCGGCTGTTGTGCCGGTATTCCTTGTGGCGGGGGCCGCATATCTGGTTCGTCGGCGCTGCCCGCTGGATGTGCGCACCCTTTCCACACTGAACCTCTACCTGCTGATTCCGTGTCTGGTATTCAGCGGGCTTTCGCGGCGCGTGATCGAGTGGGGGTTGTTTGCGCGGTATGCCGGGGCGATGGCAGCCGTCACCTTTGCGATGCTTGCGCTGCTCTATGGCGTGAGCCGGCTGCGTAAGCACGAGGGCGCGCAACGCAGTGCGTTTCTGCTCACACAGTTCCCGAACCTTGGCAATTATGGTTTGCCTGTGGTCTTGTTCGGTTTCGGGGAGGCGGTGCTTCCCCTGGCTATCATCATTCTCGTGTGCGGCAGCTTCCTGCAGAACACCATGGGCATCTACCTGGCCCAGCGGAGCCGCCATGTGTTCCTCGGAGCGCTGAAGCGTGTGTTCCTGTTTCCCATGATCTACGCGTTTTGCCTTGCGCTCGTTTTGCAGCGAGTGGGATGGCGGCCTCCCACCGGGCTCGAGGAGACCGGGGTGTTCAACAGCGCCCTCTTGACGGTTATGCGCGCTGTGGATCTGCTGGCGGACGCCGCGATTCCGGTGCAATTGATGCTCCTGGGCGCGAAGCTTGCCGAAACCCGGCTGGATACCGGCGCGGATGTCTTTATTGCGTGCGCATTGCGTCTGGCTATTGCGCCCGTGCTTGCATTGGCCGCGGCGTGGGGTGTCGGGCTCCAAGGCATCGAGACCAGCGTGTTCGTGCTGCAGGTCAGTGCCCCGACCGCGGTGGGCATGGCCGCGTTTGGCGTGCAATTCGAGGTCAAGCCGGTGTTTCTTGCGAGCGCGGTGTCCTGGTCGTTTCTTTTCAGCATGATTACGGTTCCTCTCCTGCTTTACCTGCTCTTGCAGTTCGGCGGCTGATGGGCCCTGAGTGCACGGTGCAGCTAAGCCGCTGCCTGATATAGGACCGCCGCCCTCGGCGGTCATTTGGGTGATCTTGAGGCGGGCATGTGCGGTGTGAAGGGTGCGAAGGGCGGGGGTTTGGTGCTTTCGCATGGATTTGACACAACGTCAGGATGCATGTATCTTCACGTTGTTGTGGGCTCATCCGAGGCAAAACGCAATGCCCGAGGCCTGTTGCAGCGATGGCGAATGCATAGGAGCGTTGCTCCATCGATATGGCGCGGTTCAGGATGTTGATTCCGTGCGCAATTTTTTCTGCGGGGCCGGAGTATTGTGCGTGGGTGCCGGGCGTCGGCTGGCGGCACAGACGTGACCCAAGAGGGGGGTTGATGTGAACATGCACCTGATCGATTGGGCCATTGTGTTCGGCCTTCTTGCATTTATTGTAGCTTCGGGGATTTATACGAACCGGTACGCGCGCAGCGTGGCCGATTTCTTGGCAGCCAACCGCAGCGCGGGGCGGTACCTGCTTTGTATAGCCATCGGCATGGCCAACATGGGCGCCGTCAGCGTTGTTGCCTTTTTCGAGATGTATTACGAAGCGGGCTTCACCGCTGTCTGGTGGCGGGACCTCATGTGGATGCCCGTGATGCTGTTGATCGCGCTCTCCGGTTGGGTTGCGTATCGGTTTCGCGAAACTCGGGCGCTGACCCTCGCCCAGTTTTTCGAGATGCGCTACGGCCGGAATTTCCGTGTGTTCTCGGGGTTTGTCATCTGGATATCGGGCATTGTGAATTTCGGCATTTTCCCATCGGTCGGGGCGCGGTTCTTCATCCATTTCTGCGGTTTGCCGATGGAAGTGCCGGGCTTGGGTATCCCGATGTTTCCGACGGTAATGTTTCTGCTGCTGGCGATCTCGATATTCTTTGTGTTTATCGGCGGCCAGATTGCGGTGATGATCACCGATTTTATCCAGGGCATGTTCACCAACGTGGTGCTGTTGCTCATCCTCGTGGTTCTTCTCTCGATTTTCACGTGGTCTGACATCACCGAGACGCTGAAAACAGCCCCTCCGGCTGACGCGTCCTTGTTGCATCCGTTTCAAACGACCGCCCACCGGGGATTTAACCCCTGGTATTTCCTTATCCAGGTGTTTACCGTGATCTATGGTTTTCGTGCGTGGCAGGGGTCTCAGGGCTACTTCTGCTCGGCCAAAAATGCTCATGAGGCCAAAATGGCTGGCATTCTGGGCGTGTGGCGCACCATTGTATTCACCATTGTCATTGTCATGCTCCCGATTGGCGCCTATGTGGTCATGCACAGCCCGGACAAGGTCGAGACGGCCCAAGAGGTAACCGAGGCACTGGGCCGCATCGAAGCCGAGACCATCCAGAAACAGATGACCGTGCCGCTTGTACTGGCCAAGATTCTGCCCCGGGGCGTTATGGGCCTGTTGTCCGCGGTGATGCTCATGGCATTCATCTCGACCCATAACACGTACCTGCACTCTTGGGGGAGCATCTTTGTGCAAGACGTGGTCTTGCCGCTCCGCAAGAAGCCCCTGACGCTCAAACAGCACATGCTTCTGTTGCGCCTGTCGATTTTTTTCGTGGCGGTGTTCATCTTCCTTTGGAGTATCCTCTTCCGGCAGACCGAGTACATTTTTATGTTCTTTGCGATTACCGGGGCTATCTGGCTGGGGGGCGCGGGCTCGGTCATTATCGGCGGCCTGTATTGGAAGCACGGCTCGACCAAGGGCGCTTTTGCCTCGCTGATCATCGGGGCCACGGTTGCACTTTCGGGCATTGCGCTGCAACAGGCTTGGCCCCTACTTTATCCGTGGATGGACGCGAACACACCTACGCTGTTGTCGAGCACGCAGGTGCTTCTCGAGGGCATCTCCGCGCGCGTGCCCGGTATTCACTGGGAAGTTGGCCCCGAGGCATTCCCGATAGACGGTCAATGGGTGAATTTCTTTGCGATGATTAGCGCTATCGCGGCGTATGTGGGGCTTTCGCTCTACGATTGGCTGGTGGGGGACAAACGGCCCGTCAACATGGACCGCCTTCTTCATCGCGGCAAATATGCTATCGAGGGAGAGCATATCGCGGGGAGCTTTCCGCCTGTGCAAGGCTGGCGCTCATTTTTGCCTGCACCGGAGTTCTCGCTCGGAGATAAGCTCATTTGCTATGGAAATCTCGCGTGGTCTTTCGGATGGATAATCGTTCTTGTCGTGGGTTTTGGCTATCAAGGGCTGGTTAGGCTGAATCTCGCCGCTGATTCCTCGATAGACACATGGGCCACTTTCTGGGGCGTTTGGGTCGTGATCTCGGTAACTGTTGCCGTGTTAACCACCATTTGGTTCGCTATCGGAGGGGTCGTTGATATCAAGGACCTCTTCCAGACGCTGACGACGCTCAAACGCGATGATTTGGATGACGGGCGCGTCTTGGAACGGTATGATGATGATGATGATGAAACGGTCTTATAGCACGGCGAGGAGGATAATCATGCAACGCAGTGTGGTGATATTGGGGGCGTGGATGGTTGTCGCGGGGGCCCTGGGCTGTCAAACCATAGGTCCCCTGGCCACGCCTGTGCCGGACGTATATCTTGTGCGGCAGGTGGAAGAGGCCCTCACCATCGATGGGCGGCTGGACGAGCCTGCCTGGCAGCGCGCGACCGTGCTCGGCCGCTTTTACGTCTACAGTCCCGAGCATGCCACAGAGATTTCGCTCACGGAAGTGCGGATGCTCTGGGATTC
>SLSB01000530.1 GCA_007130675.1 Candidatus Hydrogenedentota bacterium
CGAGCATACCTCCAGGGCCCTCGGATTCGTGCACAATCCGGCACGTGGCATCCCTGGTCTCGACGCGGGCCAATGCTTCCGCCCTGTCAAACGCTTCGACGACAGTGGCGCCCTCGATAGAGACGCCCGCCGCACTTAGACTTATTGCGCACGCCAGCAGAATGCAGAACAGCGCACGGTAGACCATTTCAGAAACTCGCATAGTGGCCTCCAATGGGTAGACACTTAGGTCAGAGTGGTCGATCAAGCGGTATTTCGAAAATTGTATCACGGTTCTCGGTGCGGGGATCAATTCTTCCGGAGAGCAGGAATCGCCGGGTAAGCATCGGCGAACGCAGAGGCGTCGCCACAGGACGCGCTCGCTCTCATCGGCGCCTCGTCTTGCGCGCCAACGGCCCAGTAACATACCAGTCCGGACAACGGTCTCCGGAGCGCCAAAGGCGCGGCAACATAACAGCCCAGCCTGAAGGGCTGGGAAAAAGGAAAAAAGCGAGCAAGGGCTGAAAGCCTGTAACATCAGTCCGCCACACACCTCGCCTCGCCATAAAACGGTCTCCTGACCGCGCCACCTGTCTGCCGCAAGCAGGCTCTTACGATCGCGGGTCTTCTGCTTGTCCCGCACCTTCAGCGCGGTAGGGGGCTTGGGGTCGTATACCTGGGGCTGCGCCGTGCGCGGACGCGCGGCTTACCTCAGGCTGCTTTGTTCCCGCGCCGTTGGCGCTCCGGAATACACAAGGATAGCGACCCTCGTTCGTTTGGTATTCGCTATCCAAATGCTCTCTCTCACCTGCCGGCTGTTTTGAAGGGAAGGATTGCGCCCCGAAAACCGGAGGGTTTGCGTTACTTTGCTTGAACCTACTCGGCGGTCGGGGGAGAGCCCAATTCCTGGTATCGGCAGGAAACGAAGTGGTTCTTGCGTTTCGGGCCGCGAATCGGGTATTACAGCAAGCGCAGAGGGCCGTGAGCGCAGCGTGATGGCAGCGCGTGCTGAAAACGCATCCCCACCAGAAGGCAAGGTTGCTGATAGAGCATGTTTGCGAGATTCGGAATACTTCTTGTGCCGCTCGTTTTGATGGGCTGTCTTCAGAGCCCCAGTGCCCCTCAGCGCGATGACCGGCGCGCCGAGGTGGATGTGTGGGCCTGGAATATCGCGGCCGCCAGCCTGATGGGGCTCGTGCCCGAGTTCGAGAACCGCCATCCCGAGATCAAAATCCGTGTCGACATGACCGGTGCGGATATGCAGTCGCGTTTTTTGTTGTCGCTCATCGCGGGCGTGGGGGCGCCCGATATATCGCAGCTGCAACTGGTAGACGCGCCGAAATTCGCCCCGAGTGGCGCATTGATGGACTTGACTGACCTGGCGCAGAAATACGAGGACAGGTTTACCCCGTCTTTCTGGGAAAACTGCCTCTATGACGGCCGGATTTATGCCATTCCCTGGGACATGGGCCCCTGCGCGGTTTTCTACAAGCGCGATTTGTTCGAGCGCTACAACGTGGACCCCGAGTCCATCGAGACGTGGGCCGATTACATCGAGGTGGGAAAACACATCGTTGCGGAATCCAACGGCCGCACGCATATGCTCGCCTTGTCGGTCGCTGGATTGTTTTCGTTCTTCGAGATCGTGATGCAACAAACCGGCGGCGGCATATTTGACCCCGAAGGCCGCGTCATCGTCAATTCGCCCGAGAATGTGCAGGCCCTTGCGGTGCTTCGTGCGATTCTCGAGGCGGGTATCGCCGCGCCGGTCAATGCGTTCACTCCCGAGTATCTTGCGTCTTTCCAGGACGACACCATCGCGACCTATCCGCTGGCCGTGTGGCTGGGGGGGAGCATCAAAGACTATGCGGCGCCCACCGCGGGCAACTGGGGGGTGTTCCGGCTTCCCGCGGTCGAGCCGGGCGGGTTGCGCACCAGCAATCTTGGCGGGTCGGTGCTCGTTATTCCAGAACAGAGCGACCGGAAGGAGGAAGCGTGGAAGTATATCGAGTATGTGCTGTGCACCGAAGAGGCTCAAATCCAGCAATATCGGGATTTCGACCTGTTTCCCTGTCTGATGACCACATTTGATGACCCCTTCTTCGATGAACCCGACCCGTTTTACGGCGGGCAGAAAGTGCGCCGGCTGTTCGCGCAAGACATCGAGAAGATCCCGACCCTCACCCGCACCCGAGACTGGAACGAGGCCATGCGCTACATCACACAGATGCTGAGCTCGTGGGCAACGGCCAAGATGGACCACGAAGTGTTCTTGTCGCGGGTTGCGGTCCAGCTCGAACGCAAATTGAGCCGCGAAATCGCGCCCGGCCATGAACCCGTGGAGGGCCGATGACGTGGCGCACCGGGGGGAACACAAACAGCGGCTGTGGCGCGAGGTCTGGCGCTACCGCCACTTCTACTTGTTCATCTCACCGTTTTTTCTGATGTTTGCCGTGTTTGGCCTGTATCCTCTGCTGTTCTCGCTGTACCTGAGCTTCATGAAATGGGACGGCCTTACCCCGCCGGTGCGGGTGGGTTTCGAGAACTTCGCCACCCTGTTTTCCGATGAGCTGTTCTTCACGGCGTTGTGGAACACCGTGGTCATCGGGGCGATGTACGTGCCGCCCATGTTCTTTTTCGCGTTTATCTTCGCCAATATTCTGAATTCACGACGCCTGCGGCTGCGCGGTCTGTTCCGAGTCGGGGTATTCATGCCCTGCATCACCCCGATGGTGGTTATCGCCATCGTGTTCTCGCTGCTTTACAGCGTGCGCGCGGGGCTGTTCAACTACACGCTGCAAGCGCTTACCGGTTTGTTCCCCGGCGGCCCCATCCAGCCGATTCCCTGGCTCGAGAGCGAGGCGTGGTCCAAAATCTCGGTGTCGATTCTTCTGGTCTGGCGGTGGACCGGCTACAACATGGTTTTGATGCTGGCCGGATTGCAGGGCATTTCGGAAGACTACTACGAAGCGGCGATCATCGACGGCGCGTCGCGCTGGCAGCGGATGCTCCACATCACCCTGCCGCTGATGCGGCCCACCTTTGTCTTCTGCGGCATCATGTCGCTCATCGGGACCGTCTACATGTTCGATGAAGTGTTTGTGATGACCCAGGGCGGACCGGGCACGTCCTCGACGAACTTCGGCCTGTACCTGTTCAACCTCGCATTTATGGATTTTCGGTTCGGATACGCCTCGAGCGCGGCCTACACAGTGGCCATTGCCGTTTTCGTGCTTTCGCTGGTGATTCTGAAATGGCGGCGGCCCGCTACGGATTAGGACGATGTTCTGGAAGACACTCAAACGACTGCTCACCTACCTGGCGATGCTCGCCGTGGTGGCGCTGTTCGTGTTTCCGTTCTATTGGCTGCTGGTTTCGGCGTTCAAAACGCGCGAGCAGATCTTTGCGTTACCGCCGCAATTCATCCCCCGACCGCTGGTATTGCAGAATTTCGTCGAGGTGTTCGAAGCCACCCCGCTGGCGCGCGCATTTGTGAACTCGTGCGTGACCGCGGGCGGCCACACCCTGCTGGCGCTGTTTCTTTGTTCGATGGGCGGCTACGCCTTCGCGAAGTTTCATGGCGCGCCCGGCCGCGACAAGCTGTTCGCGTTTGTACTCGGCACGATGATGATCCCGATGGCGGTGACCCTGATTCCAGTGTTCATCG
>SLSB01000099.1 GCA_007130675.1 Candidatus Hydrogenedentota bacterium
AAAGCATAGCATGAATGTCGTGCCGAGGCGAGTTCTGATGCATAACCGGATATTTCACAGCTTCAACTGGCCGGGATCCGAGTCTCATGCAAACGGTTTTGAATGAATGGATTGCGATTCTCTTATGCCGCAGGCTGCTGTGAAATACCCCCAAACAATCTGTTTGCACAAGCCGGCGTCTGATGTCGCACGAACCAGGCACCGTTCTGGCCCAGGGCTACTCTTTCGCGTATCGTCCCGTATCCATGCGCCGTACCAGGAAACCCAACACAGCTAGCAAGAAACCGAGACAAAGACATAGAATGCCGCCTAGGTAAACCCCGACCGCCAGTTGGCCTACACGCATGACCCATCCGGCAAGGACGCAACCGAGACCGATGAAGGCAAGAGCGGTTCCGGTAACCAGATAGTCAACGCGGCCCTCATCGGATTGGGCCGGCAACGACAAGGCATCGCCGTCGGTTTCGGCAAGCAGCTCCGGGCGGCTCTCCAGGGCGTGCAGGAGCGCTACCCGAACACGGTAGTCAAGCCACGACCGCAGCAAATAGCGCAGGGCGCCTGCAAGCAGCACCGCGGCCGCGGCAATCGGAATCACGATTGAAAGCATTGTCAGCATGTCTTGCCTTTCCCATTCAATAGGACGATTCGCGACGGCGGCCGGTTTCAGATTCGTCTGAGATCTGTCTATAATACGTTGGTTAGCCGTTGTCTGCGTTGGAGTTATGCACACACCCGCGCGGCTCGGGCCATACGGGTGAAACCCGGCCGTGCCGCATCGCGTCCAAATAGTGTAATGAAAGGTTATATCAAAAGTATCGCTTTGGCGGCCTTGATTGCCATGGGAGTGCTGTTTTTCAGTGTCCGGGCCGTAGCCCCCTCGCTTCCAAGAGTAGTCGGGCGCCCCGTAATCGAGGAGACCCACCGGTTCTCGTGGCCTGACGCGGAACGTTTCGTGTTGGAAAACCACGACGGAACAATTCGCATATGGCCGCATGCGGCCCAGGAAATCGCCGCTACGGCCAACGTCCGCATCTACATGGTGAGACGCGGGGAAGATGGAACAGCCGCAACGTATGCAGAAACGCTTTTTGGCGCCACGGCGGACGCCCGCGAGGTCAGGGTCGTTACCGAACCCGCGGAACGGCCGGACCTCATCGAGGTCCGCGTGGATTACGATGTATTTGTTCCCCGAGGCACGGATATCGAAGTGATGAGCGCCAACGGAAATGTTCACGTGGCGTCAGGCTGCGGACGGGTAAACATCGAAGGTCGAAACGCCGACATCTTCGTGCGCAAACCGCAGGGCATGGTCACGGCGCAGACAACCAACGGGCGCATCGACGTGGTTGATGCGCCGGACGGGGCCCGTCTTCAGACAGTAAACGGCAACATTTACGCGCATATGCTTGGTGGAGCCGTGAGTGCCGATACGAGCAACGGGGTCATTGTGGCTCACCTCCTCGACCCCAGGGTGAACAGCGCCGAATTGAACAGCATGAACGGTGGTATTACATTGGTAATGGATGAGCGGTGCTCCGCAAACATCGACGCGCGCACTATGCACGGCGGGGTCCGCTCGGATTTTCCAGTGGATACGTCATCGGGAGTGCGGCGCCACCGCCACCTTCGTGGGAAAATCGGCGAAGGCCATACCGCGCTTTCCTTGCAGACCCTTAACGGCAACATCTGGCTGGCAAGGGGGCGGCGATGACACTAGCTGCAGCCACAACAGGAAATTGGCCCGGTATGGAGTCCACCCGTGCGACAGAGCAGTCCGACGACGCCCTCGTCCAACGCACCCAATCCGGTGACGCCGAGGCATTCTCGGAACTGGTTCGCCGCCATGAACACTCCGTATACAACGTGGCCCTGCGTTTCATGCGCAACCCCTCGCTCGCGGAAGATATGGCCCAGGAGGCTTTTCTGAAAGCTTACCAGAAGATCGGCCGGTTTCGTGGCGACGCGCGGTTCTCGACCTGGCTCTATCGAATCGCCTGCAACGTGTGTCTGACTGAATTGCAGAAACGCAAACGCCGCAGCGAGTTGACCACACAGGCCGCACCGAGTGCACCCGGAATGCCCGCTATGCAAGCCGCGCAGGCTGACGAAGCCGAGATCATTCGCCAATGTGTGACGCAGTTGCCAAGGCGGTATGCCGAGGTCATCACCTTGTACTACCTCAACGAATGCTCGTACAGCCAGGTTGCCGAAATAATGAATGTTCCCGAAGGCACGCTCAAGACCTGGATGCATCGGGCGCGCAAGCTCTTGCGTGAAATTGTAGAAAATCGCCTGCAGGAAAATTATGAAGACTGAAACGCCAGACCCCCACGACTCTCTGGAGCGTCGAATTGAGTTGGCCTTGCGCGAAGAACCGGCTGCGCCGGTTCCGGGCGGGTTTCAGGGTCGTGTGCGCCGCCGCATACGCATCGCCAAACTGCTCAAACAAGAACGGCGCATGTTTCGGCGGCGTGTTGTGCATGCGATGGGTGTGTCGGCGGTTGCGCTTGTCATAGCCGTCTGGGCCGCTGTGTCTTGGGACCTATCGGCGGCTGCCTTTTCGAGTGCGCCGGGCGCGCTCGGCTACGTAGATTATCTCACCACGGCAACACATCGCGCTTGGCTCGTTTCTTCCCACCCCGCATTGATCCTCAGTGCCGCCATCGTTCTGGTCACCTTGTGCGTTGCCGCGGCTTTCGTCCGGCTCTTCCGCCGCTCAATACCGACATAACCCTTCTCTGATGACAACAAAAACCTAAGCAACTACCTTTCAATAACTTGCAGCGCCCCCGAGAGCCTGAAAAACAAGACTTTGCATCTATCGGGGCATTTGCTATAATTCCACTCCGCTGTACAGGGAACGTCCCATGGCTCTTGAACGTTTGAGGTCTTTTGAAAATGCCGGTTAAGTTTGAATGTCCGAAATGTGGTCGTCGCTTCACGGAATGGGGAGCCGAAAAAGTCGGTTTTAAGTGCCCCAAAGATCAGTGGTGCACCAAAGACCACCCCGACGATATCGAGTTGTTGCGCGTAGGCTCTTCGGAAGAAGGGCCGTCGCGGCGGCCAACCTTGAAACGGACTCCTCGGAAGATAGCCCAGCAAAAGCCGACAGTCGAGCTTGATGAAGACGAAGCCTTGGTCCCCGATATAGAGGGAATGGAGGCCGACGACGAATTCGACGAGGAAGACGACGAAGTGCTCGCCGTTGATGACGATGACACCGACGAGGAAGACGATTCCACAGAGAGCGACGGCGAGATAGCCGGCGGCGATGTGGACATTGACGACGCCAAACCCCTGGGCGAAAACGAAATCACCTGATGCTTTCCTCGGGCGGCTGCATGACGTGAATCCGTTTTCGAACCGGAGACCCTCGATTGCGACTCCCTTCATGTTGGGGCACAAGAGCCGTGCCTTCCCGAAACCGCTTCTGGAAAGGGCTTGACACGCCCGGACGGCTCTCTAACCTGTTTTCAAGATGACAGGTAGACTCTTCGCAACCCGGGTCTTCCCATTGTCCACCAACTCGGGCGTGCCTGAGTGGATAAACGGGTTAACCGGCGTCGGATTCGGCCATTTCGGCGCGCATTCTCATAGCCGCCTCCCGGGTCGTGATGATCATCCGATCGGGCATATACACGATATCCAGCCCGCGCATAGCAGTCTGCTCAAGCAGGTGGGCGTGAAAAAACTGCGCCACCGTGAGCGGAGACGCCAGATCATCAATCGCCTCAACCACGATACCATCCCGTTCGCGGGCCAGCTCCCGGACAGGCTGGCCCGGAACAATCCGAAGCTGAACGGCGTCGCCGATAATCTTCAGCACTTCGAACAGTTCCTTGCCTGCAAATTCGGCCGCTTCGCGGCTAATGTCGCGGCGCAGCTTCCCCGCCAATTGCCGGGGCACCGTGACGCCGCGGACAACCTCGACGTTGCCATGTTCATCGCGCACCAGTGTCTCTGGGGGCGGGGCCGAAACAGGCGCCGGTGTAGGGGACTCGGCCGTGCGGGCGCGGCGAACCGCGGCACTCGGAGGATCGTAATCGTCCCATTCAACCTCCACCACGACTGAACGTGGCAGAAATACCGGCGCGGCGCCCTCGACCACCTGGATCTCGTAATCCGTCCCGGTGATTCGCACGACCTGCACACCTTCAAGGCGCCGCCCGTCCCGCAAAATCACTGTATCTCCCACGGGCGGTTCATCGCGAGTCTCATCCATCCCGAGCCCGGCGCCTCGAGCGCTGTCCGTCAGGCTTCCTGGGCTTGTGGGATCATCCAAGGCCCAGCCGCCCCACACACCCAGCGCCATCACTGCAGCAAACACCAGCACCTTTCGCATGGCGTATGGTCCTTTCTCAAGAAAAGCATGCCCAAGCAGCCCTCCTGCACGCTTCCGTACCTTCAACGCCATTCTAGGAGGGGGGCCGGGGCATGTCAAGAGAATAGGCGGACCGGAATTTGCCCAGTGCTGCCGCACGTAGAGCCCGAGATGCTCTTGCCACGGGTTGCACGCACCCAGCGGAAGGCAATCGATAGCTGAAAGGCGGGGAACCGGCGTGATCAGCAAACAACGCCACACCGCGGTTCACAGGCGCCTGAGCTCATTCCTTGCACACATGTACGGCCAACTTGGCCCAGGGACCGCAGCGATGGTTGCACCGGCGGGACAAAGCGCTTATTATTGGGCATCTGACGTGGACAACGAGGGGGAATCTCGCACATGGATATGGCACGCGTCTGGCCCATTGTAGTTCAATACGGCATCGGGAGCATTCTGCTGGCTGTCGGGATCTGGAGCGGAATAAGCAGCGGCTACCTCGACATGAAGAACCCGCGCGACAAGCGGCTGGTGTACATTCTGGTGGGCGGACTTCTTCTCCTGGTGGTGCTTAAATCGGTGTTTACCTTCTGGCTGCCTTATGTGCCCCAGAAAGGGGGTGCATAATGGAACCGACAGGATTCATCGGCACGCAACTGGACATCTATGTGATTATCGGCTATTTCGTGGCCGTCGTGGGGTTCGGGGTCTATTTCGCGCGGTATACCCGCAGCACAAAAGACTTCTTTTTCGGCGGACAGCGATTCGCATGGTGGCTGATCGCGTTTTCGTGTATTGCCACCATGGTGGGCAGTTACAGTTTTCAGAAGTACAGCGAGCAGGGCTTCAATTTCGGCCTCAGCAGCACGCAAACCTACCTGAATGACTGGTATTGGATGGGCATCCTGCTGCTGATATGGCTGCCGATTATCTACTACCAGCGGCTGGGCTCGATCCCCGAGTATTTTGAGCGGCGCTTCGGCTCGACGGCACGGTTGGCCGCTACCGCCATCATTCTGCTTTACCTTGTTGCCTACATCGGAATCAATGTTTTCACGGTGGGCAGGGTGCTGCAATCGCTGCTTGGGTGGTCGCTGTTTTCTGGCGCGATAATCACGACAGTCCTGGTGACAATCTATGTCTTTCTGGGAGGGCAAACGTCGGTGATCATGACCGACCTGGCGCAAGGAATTATCCTTTTGATTGCGGGTCTTGGCTTGTTTCTGGTCGGTGTGCTCCATTTTGGCGGGTTTGCCGACTTCTGGGCGCTGCTGCCCCAGGGCCACCGTTTCGCATTCTCTGAGTTCAGCGCGCCGGACCGATTCAGCTTTATCGGGGTGTTCGTGCAGGACGGATTGTGCAATACCGGTGCGTTCATGCTGATGAACCAGGGCATTGTGCTCAGGTTTATGTCGCTCAAGAGTGTGCATGATGCCCGCAAGATGGCGGTGTGCTGGATATTGGTCCTCGCCCCGCTGGCAGCCATTGCCACGAGCGGCCCGGGCTGGATAGGCCGGGCGCTGACCGCCAGCGGCGAGCTCGAGATGGATGCAAGCAATGCGTTTGTGTATACGGCATGGTTCTTGTGCGCGCCGGGGGTCTTCGGCTTTGTGCTCGCCGCCTTGACCGCGGCTCTGATGAGCACGGCGGACACCCTGATCAACGCCGTCAGCGCAGTGTTCGTCAACGATATCTGGAAGCGGTATGTGCGGCCTGATGCCAGTGACTCGCATCATCTGAAAGTGGCCCGGGTCACCAGTCTGGCCGCCGCCGCCCTGGGCCTCGCGCTGGTCCCGGTCTATTACTACCAATACGAAAGTATTTACTACGCTCACGCGGTAGTTACCGGCTCGATCCCCGCGCCGATGGTCATCGCCATACTGCTTGGCATTCTGTGGAAACGATACACCCCCACGGCGGCGGTGGCCACGTTGGTCGGGGGGCTGGTGGTCATAGGCATATCGTTCTTCCCGCCGTTGGACGACTGGCTGATTGGCCCCTTCTCGTTTGGAATGGGGCGAGGCAGCTACGGTTTTATGCGGGCCCTGTACGGATTGACCGCTTGCGGCGTGATTGGCATAGCCGTCAGTTTCTTCACGAAACCCAAGCCGCTGGAAGAGATTGCGGGCCTCGTTACCGGAACCCAGCTTGACGCCATGCGCGCGTACAAAGGAGCGGAGATTAATCGCACACCGGGCAAAAAGGCCCGGGTGCGCATCCTGGCCGATGCAGCGATTTCCGACCCGGAGACTGTGTTTGTGCCCTTGGAGGCGCTCGAACGTATGGCCGCCCGCGAGGGCGACATCCTCTATGTGGCCGATTCGCGCTGGTGGTTTGGCGGGCTGCGGTCGGTGCATGTGCGCGCTGGCGGAGTCGCGGACGGCGAGACACTGCGAATTCATCCCGATGCTTTGGCCGATGCCCATCTTGATGACGGCCAGATGGCGGTCATCGAGAAAATCATTTAGCCGCTACCGCAGTTGCCATTCAGCCTGAAAAAGGCAGCTCAAGGGAACTGACACCGTCTTGTAGGAAGTAAACGAAGCAGATCATGGCGTCTGCCCCCCACCCGATGGGTGAGTCCAGTCACCACATAGGCACTTGGGGAACCCAGAGGTGCATGGCGCGTGCTTGCTGTGGCGATTCTTCCGGGCTCTGTTCGCGCGCGCTCAGTGCCGCGCAGATCGCCGTGCCGTGTGTATTTATGGCCCAAGAAACGGTCAAAAATCCCCCCCGGTGCAATCAAAACCGATATGAATGCTAGACTTACACGCCATAACATGATACACTACCCGGCAATCGGTATATATGGCCTCAGTTGCAGACGGAAGGAGACGGTGGGTGGCTTCTACCTTCAAACTTGTGCTCGAGACGGGTCCGCACAACCGCACACATTGCCCCGTAACCTGCTATCTTCCAATTCATTACAAGCAATGCAAGGGCGCAATACTAAAAGATACAAAATCCAAGGAAGAGATTCCATGTCAAGTGACTCCCGCTGGTAAAGGGGTGAGGTTGACGTGGCTGGCCCACGGGCTCAAAGCCTATGACACCCAGACCCTTACGGCGCGACCTGTGCCCGAGCCACGGGGCAAAGACAATGTCGCTGTGGAAGACCAACCTACCGAAAGCGTGGCCTCGGTATCGGTCCTCGGTAAGCCGTTTACCGCATACAACTACGGGCGGAATTGGGTGCGCCCGTTTCTCTACCCGGTCCTCGGGCCGGGAGGCGTTCAGGTCACTCGGAACTGGCCGGTTTCGGACCATGTCCCCGATGAAGAAACGGACCACCCGCACCACAAATCGATCTGGGTGGCGTACGGCGAATGCGGGTCCGGAAAGGTGGACAACTGGGCCGAGGAGCCCGGCCACGGCTGGCAGCGCCACGCCGCGTTCCTCAAAAAACAGTCTGGGCCTGTATTCGGGCAAATTGTGGCGAAAAATGACTGGTGCACCGCTAAAGAACGCAAGCAGTTCGAGGAAATTCGCGCTATGCGGTTTTATGCGCTGCCAGGTGGAACGCGGCTGTTCGACATCAGCGTGACGTTTCGCATGACCGAAGGCTCAGTCACGTTTTACGACACAAAAGAAGGCGGGCTGGTATCGGTCCGGGTTGCCAGTTCGATGGACGTGCCCCGCACGGGCAGGATAGAGAACGGTTACGGCGGCATTAACGAGGACGAAACATGGGGCAAGAGTGCCCCGTGGTGCGACTACAGCGGCATCGCCGAGGGTAGGCATGTCGGCATCGCCATTATGGACCACGAGACCAATCCCCGCTACCCGACGGGGTGGCATGTGCGCAATTACGGTTTGATGACGGCGAATTGCTTCGCCTGGAAATACTACCGGCCCGAGGCCAACGTAAAAGGGGATATGACGTTCGCGAAAGGGAGCCGCACCACATGGACATACCGGCTTTATATACATCCGGGAGATGCAGCGCGGGGCAAAGTGAAGGACCGGTTCATGGACTTCATCGCCCCTCCGCGCGTGACGCTGGTTTAGGCAGTGCCGCGCGCCCGGGGCGGATTGCTTAAGGCCCGCGCGCAGTAAGCGCTATCCCGGCAGGCGGAAACCGCAGCAGGTGAGGTATCGGGGGAGAGGGAAAGGCGTCCGGAGCAGCCAGCCGGGCGTCATGCAGTACAGGTAAGGGCATCCAGGAGGCAGACATGGCGAAACGTAAAGCAACGCCCACACCCAAAGCCAAGAGCCGCACGCAGAAGCCATCGAAGGGCGCGGCCCGGAAGCCGAAGGCAAAGGCAAGTAAACCCGCGAAACCGTCTCCCAAAAAAAAGGGCCCCGCTCAAAAGACCGGCGGCAAGAAGTCTGCACGCAAGACGCCCTCCAAAGCGAAACTGCCTGCCAAAACCAAATCCGTGACAAAGGCCCCAGCGAAGAAAACACCCAAGGGGGCCGGGAAAGAGGAGAAGAAACAGGACGTGGCAACCAAGAAACGCACTTCGTCACGCAGCCGAAGCTCGGTTCTCGACCGCGATTTTCTTATCGCGCTGGCAAACTCGATTCGCGAGGCAGTTCAGCCAGCCATCGAGGCCGCCAAAGGCCGCGAGGTCATCGGCAACGCGGCCAGCGGCGATGCCACCTTTCAGCTTGACCGGCTGGCTGAAAAGGCGCTACTGACGTTCCTGCGCGACGCCAAGCTGCCGGTGGCCTATTATTCGGAGGATTCGGGCTACACAACGTTCACCAGCGGCCAGCCCGAGAACCTGCTTGTGATCGACCCGATCGACGGTACGCGCGCCGCCAAGTCCGGGTTCGAGTGGTGTGTGGTCGCGATTGCCAGCACCCGGGTGATCGAGCGGCCCCGCATCGCCGATGTCGACAACGCCCTGGTCATGGAGCTCATGGGACCACGCACGTTTTATGCCGAACGCGGTAAGGGGACCCGCATTTATGTCGATGGGCAATACCGCAAGCCTAAACTGTCTAAGAATACGGACTTGGAGACAGTTGTGTGGTCCATGACCGTACCGGCCCGGCCCGCTGAACTGATCTTCCCCACGGCCGCGAAGCTGGTCGACCTGACCAGCCTGAAAGGCGGCTTCTACGCATGCAATAGCACTTCGTATAGCCTGACGCGCTTGATTACCAACCAGCTCGATGCATCCATTGACATCGCCAACCGCTACTACCGCGACATTCCGGCGATCGTGCAGGATTTGTTTATCAACGCGGGGCGAGGGGCCATTCTGGGCATCGCGCCCTACGATATCGCGGCGTCCCTCCTGATTGCAGAAGAAGCCGGCTGTGTGGTCACCGATGCCTATGGCAAGAGCCTGAGCGAGGTGCTTCTGCTCGATAGCGCCACGGCCAATCATCAGTCCATGGTGGCCGCGGCCAATGCGGAATTGCACGAAACCCTTTTGGGCTTCTTCGACACGCGCATCCGCCAATACGAACGATTGCTCGAGCGCCGGGCGGAACGCAACATGCCCTGAACACGGATTTCGGCCCAGCTGAGCTGGACACGATCTGCGTGTGGCCCACAGGCCTGGAATGCCGAATAGGTTATTGGGTGTTGGTTTTGGGCAGAGCACTTGCGTTGAACAGGGAGGAAGCTATGCCGGGGCATCCAACCGCAGATTTTGTGCACGATACGGCCGGACGCGATTTGACGCGTTTCCGCATTGGTGACGAGGATATGGCCACGATTGTGATTTTCGGGGCCACGGGCGACTTGGCTCAGCGCAAGCTGATCCCCGCCATCTACAACCTCTGGCATGCAAAGTATCTGCCCGAACGCATTGCCGTAGTTGGCGCCGCACGCCGTCCTTTCGACGAAAACACGTTTCGGCAAGACATGTGCGAGGCGCTGAAGCAGCATTCGCGCACCGGCCACGGCGACAGCGATACCTGCGACCCGTTTGTCTCGAACCTATACTACCAGCAAGTTCGTTTCGACAATGCCGGCGATTACTCCCGGCTGAGAAGACGCCTCGAAGGCCTCGAAAGCAATCTCGGCGCACCCGGCAACCGGCTGTATTACATGTCCGCTGCTCCCGAGTTTTTTGCAATGATTGCCGAACATCTCGGTGAGGCCGGCTGTATTTACGCGCCGGGCGACACACCGTGGTCACGTGTCGTAGCAGAGAAGCCCTTCGGATTCGACCTCGAATCCGCTCGCGAGCTCAACCAGAAAATTGGGCAGGTGCTTGCGGAGAAACAAATATTCCGCATCGATCATTACCTCGGCAAAGAGACGGTCCAGAACATGTTGGCCGTGCGGTTCGGCAACGCAATATTCGAGCCGCTGTTCAGCCAGAAATATGTGGATCACGTGCAGATCACCGTCGCTGAAACGGTGGGAATGGAAGGCCGCCGCGGCCCGTTCTACGACCATGTGGGCGCGCTGCGCGATGTCGTGCAGAATCACGCCCTCCAACTCTTGTGCCTGGTGGCCATGGAACCGCCCGTGCGGTTTGACGCAAAGAGCATGCGCGACGAAAAACTCAAGGTGCTCACGAGTATCCATGCTCCAGTAGATGAACCGCTCGAGGATTGGTGCGTCCGAGGCCAGTATACGGAAGGCCCGGCCGGTGCTGGATACCGCGATGAAGAAGGCGTGGATAAACAATCGCAGACAGAAACCTATGTGGCGCTGCGGCTGTTTGTAGACGACTGGCGCTGGGCGGGGGTGCCGTTTTTTGTTCGCACCGGCAAGCGCATGAAAGAACGGGTCACCGAAATTATGGTCCAGTTTCGTGACCCGCCCATGCATCTTTTTCGCGAACTTGGGGCCGAACTGCCCGAAACCAATGTGCTCGTCTTTCGCATTCAGCCCGATGAAGGCGTCTCGCTGACGTTTAACGCCAAACCGCCGGGAATGGATTTCGCGGTCCAGCCGGTGGCGATGAATTTTACTTACGGCGCCGCTTTCAAGGAAGATCTGCCCGAGGCCTACGAGCGGCTCCTGCTCGATGCCATTCGAGGCGACAGCACCCTGTTCATGCGTTCCGATGAAATTGAAAACGCATGGAGCATCATCTCGGATATTCACCAGGCGTGGGCGGACGCACCGCCGCCCGAGCAGTACGCCGCCGGCACGTGGGGGCCGTCTGCCGCGGACCGCATATTCAAACACTGCCGTGGAACGTGGCTCAACCCATGACGAGAGGTGTGCTGCAATGGTGAGCGGTTTCCACGTTTGCGCCGATCCGTTCCGCGCTCTCGCAGAGGCGTTTGTCAGAGAGTTCGCCGCGCGCGACAGGATCTGCATTGCAGTTTCGGGCGGCTCGACGCCGAAACGCCTGTACAAACTGCTCGCCGAAGAGTTCCGGGCGGCCATCGCCTGGGAACAAATTCAGCTGTTTCAAGTCGACGAACGGTGTGTGCCGCCTGAGCATCCCGACTCGAATTGGCGGCTTATCGAGGAGACTCTTTTGCCCTGTATGCCCGAAGCACAGGCGCACCGCATCGAGGCCGAGCGCGATGGCGCTGAGTGCGCCTACGAAGCCCTGCTGCGGCAGAAAGTTCCCGCCGGTTCTGGCGGCATTCCCAAGCTCGATCTTGTGCTTATGGGCATGGGCGCCGACGGCCATACCGCCTCTCTGTTTCCCGGCACCGAAGCTCTTGGCGAGCGTGAGCGCCTGGTGGTGCGCAACCAGGCGCCCCACCTCGAGCACGCGCGCATTACAATGACATTTCCCCTTCTCGAGGCTGCATGCCGTCGATGGTTTCTCGTCACCGGAGCAGAAAAGGCCGAAGCGGTCCGCGATGCCCGCGCAGGCGAGAACCCGGCGGGCCGCATCGCCGCCGTGTGGTTTCTGGACCCAACCGCCGCCGCGCTCCTGTGACGCGGGCCACCGCAAGAAATCCCTGCCCCGCCGGGCCAGGGAGTATCGCACCGTACCGTCATCGCACGGGGAGCGGGCACGCATCTGTTTCAGATAATTTCGAGCGCGTCTTTATCAGGAAGCTTTGGAAAAGGCGCGTGGGGTTCGGCCTGATACCAATAGGCCACCGAAGCGATGTCGTCCTGTTGCGGCAGGTAGCGCCCGCCGCTGCGCCACCCGAGCGCCTGTATGGTGACGCGAAGGTCCTGCTCGAACCGGATCGGGTCCATGATGTGCCAGCGATACATGCCAAACCGCTGCTGCGACCGGTAGGTGCCGTCGGGCCGAATCACCTGAGGCAAGCCCGCGTAGGCCGTGCTGAATTCGGTGTATTGACCATCGCGGTCGAAGTTGTACGACCCGCAGAAGTAGTCTTCGGTACCCGTGCCGCAGATGGTGGGGAACTCGGTATCGCCGTCCATAAAAAACTTGATCTCGCCCTCGCCCCACCAGCCGCAGTTATTGACCTGCCAGGCCATGTAGGTGCCCACATAGTGCCCCGCGCCTTTGATGGTATCCACGATGGTGTAAACATCCTTGTAGGGAAGCGGATTGGTCCGCCGGAACTGGGCATGTAGATAGGCGGCGTCCTCAGGCACCTCGGTCAAAGTGTAGTTGATCTGGTAGTAGAGCACCGTAGGCTCCTCGCCGATATTCTCGACGGTCATGCGGCAGTGTCTTCGGAACGGCATCTCCCAGTAACAATTAAAAGCGCTGCCGGGGTTCACACATACCGGCAACGAGTTGACGTGGGCATACTCGCACCAGCCCATGCAGAAGAAATCGCCGAGAGGCGTCTCAATGCTTGGAGCTTCCTCGCCATCCCAATACACGCGCAGGATGCAGTAGCGCCAGTTGCCCAAGGGAGTCAGCCAGATCTGCTGGATCGCGCCGGGGCCGTCGATGGTTGCCAGGTCGAAGGTCTGTCCGGGTTCGATCTTTACCGAAGGCGAGACTTTCCAGCCCTGCCCGAGATCGCGCGCGCAGAGCGCGCCGGTCCCTTCGGTGGCCATGCCGCCGCAGCCTTTCGCACCATCAAAATTCTCGGGCGATAACGAGCGCGTCTTTGCGCTCGAAAGCCGCGACAAGTTCCCCAAATGCATCCCAAGCCCGTTAAACATGGCGAGCCCTCCTGACCATATCACCGAGTGATTTCCCCTGAGTACCGCGGCACATCATACCACAGGGCGACCGGTGTGGACGACCGTACGAGTTTCGCGTACGCGCTTTCATAACGACAGAAGCCGGTGGCAAGTGCGGCATGGGCAAGGAAGCAGTCCACCCACGCCACGGCATTCGGCATAAGGGCAGGGCGTTTCCGCCTACACCAGCCGGGCGAAGCCGCTGTGGGCTTCGGGGCCCTTGAGGCGCTGGGATACCGAGTTTTCGGCGAGTGCCTGGGCAATCTCTGCG
>SLSB01000383.1 GCA_007130675.1 Candidatus Hydrogenedentota bacterium
CATGGTCTCGATGGTTTGAAGGTTGAGACCGCTCGCCCTGCCATGGCAGCCGTAGCAATGCTCCTCGAGGATGGGCACGACCTCATTGATATAGCTCGCTTCCCTCTCCAGAACCTGTGGTACAGTTCCGGCGTCTTGCGGCTCGGGAACCACGGGGGAGATAGTCGTAACCATGTTCCCTCGAGCGGGATCAGCAGGAGACGGGGCTGCTCGCGCTTCCGTTTCCAGCTCTTCGCCCTGTGCCATGAGCCGCTGTCTGTACTCGAGGGCCGGCGTGCCCAACCCATGCACGTATACCAGTGTGCCGCCGTAGTGCGCGGTCAGGGCGACCCACGCTGCCGTGCCGAGCGCGGCGGCCACGGCCAGGGTTCCGGCTCCCACGCGCACATTGGGGCTGTCCGCCCCGGTAAATGCCGTCAACACGGCGGTCGCCAGCGCGAACAGCCACACCTTTCCCGCCATGTTTTCGTGATCATGCACGAGGTTCCACACCGGTTCCTGGATCACGCCGGGTTCATTAGGCAGCTCCTCGCGCGCCTGCTCGCCCGTCTTCACCGCGATGAACGCGGCGACGACCAGACCCAGATACATGGCCACCGTCAGCCACCGGATGCCTGTGCTCTTTTCCCCCAGGACAGCCGAGAGCAGAACCAATAAGACGCCCAGCATCGACAACGCCACCGGAGCGTGGACCGCCGCCGCATGCAACATAGCGGAATTCTGGAAGGTATCAAGAAGTCCCATACGATCTTCCTTCTTCGTCTCACGCAGATTCCGTCGGCGCGGCGTGCTCGCGGCCGCGCCAGTAGTTCAGGATATCGGCCAGCAAGTGTTCGAGCGAACGCTCGGGCCGCCAGCCGGTGGACGCCTCGAGTTTGGCGCTGCTGCCCGCCACTTCGGCCACCTCGACCGGACGCAAACGCTCGGGATCGGGCTCGACCGTGATTTCGGTCCGCGCCATCTCGATAAGCATCCCGAGGGCGTCGCGAATGGCCACCGCAGTGCCCGAGGCGATATTGTACGCCTCTCCCGCCTCGCTTTTCAGCGCAGCACGTTCGTACGCGCGCACCACGTCCTCGACATGCAAAAAATCGCGCCGGGCGTCCAGATTTCCGACGCGCACAATGGGTTCCGTTTTTCCTGCTTCGGCACGGGCAATCTGCCGCGCGAAACTCGACAACACAAACTGGTCGGATTGCCCGGGGCCCGCATGGTTGAACGGGCGCATGCGGACGAGATCATACCCCGTACTGCGATGGAAATATGCGCAAAAGGCATCGGCCGCCGTCTTCGAGATGGCATACGGGTTCTGTGGGTTCAGCGGATGGTCCTCGCGTACGGGCAGCGTGACGGGCGGGCCGTAGATTTCCGAGGTGCTCACATGCAAGAAGCGGCTTTCAGGAAGCTGGGCGCGGCACGCATCGAGCAGGTTCACCGTGCCGTCGACATTGACCCGCATGGCAAGGTGCGGATGCTGGATCGCGTCGGGCACAAACGTCAACGCCGCCAGATGAAACACCACATCGACCGGCCCGGCCCACGCGAGCAAAGCCTCGACCCGGGCGGCCTCCGTAATGTCACACTGGAACTCGCCGGCGGGGTTCAAGACGTCGCGCAGGACGGCCGAACGCACTTCCCAGCCCGATTCGCTGAGATGGCGGCAGAGCACGCCGCCCACGAATCCGTCCGCTCCTGTTACCAATGCACGCTTGGTCATACCGTGCCGCGCCGCATCTCGATTTCGAGGAGTTCGATATCCGCGTCAACCATCATGCCCATGAGCTCGCGGAAAGACACCTCGGGTTCCCAGCCAAGCTGTCTGCGGGCTCGTGCGCTGTCGCCCAGCAACAGGTGCACCTCGGCGGGCCGGTAGAAAAGTGGGTCCACCTTCACGTGGTCTTCCCAATCAAGCCCCACATGCGAAAACGCCGCTTCACACGCCTCGCGCACCGAATGGGTCTCGCCGCTCGACACCACAAAATCCTCTGGCGTGTCCTGTTGCAGCATCATCCACATAGCGCGCACATAGTCGCCCGCATAGCCCCAGTCGCGCTTGGCATCGAGATTGCCCAGGCGCACTTCGGTATCCAATCCCAGTTTGATGCGGGCCACGCCGTGCGAAATCTTGCGTGTCACGAACTCGAGGCCCCGGCGCGGCGATTCGTGGTTGAACAGAATGCCCGACACCGCAAACATGTCGTAGCTCTCGCGGTAGTTGACCGTGATCCAGTGGCCATAGACCTTCGCCACCCCGTACGGGCTGCGCGGATAGAACGGCGTCGACTCGCGCTGCGGCGTTTCCTGGGCGTTGCCGAACATTTCGCTCGACGACGCCTGATAGAAGCGGATGGACTTGTCAACGACCCGGATCGCCTCGAGCACACACGTCACCCCCAGCGCGGTGACCTGTCCCGTCAGCATCGGCTGCTTCCACGACGTTGGTACGAACGACTGCGCCGCGAGGTTGTAGACCTCGCAGGGGCGGGCTTCGCTGATGACGTCGATCATCGAACCCTGGTCCGTCAAATCCGCGTGCATGAGCGTGATACGCTCCTGAAAGTGTTTGATGCGCTCGAATTTCTCCGTACTCGAACGCCGAACGACCCCAAACACTTCGTAACCCTTTTCGAGCAGAAACTCGGCCAGATACGAGCCGTCCTGGCCCGTAATACCGGTGACCACCGCCCGAGGCTTACCAGAAGTCCCCATGTTTCCTGTCCCTTTCCTTCATAGTCGTACCCAATGGCGATTATAGAAACCTTGCCCTCGTCAGGCAACCGGAGCACACGGCCCAAGCCAAGCCACCGGATGAGCGTTGGTGAGGGCGGACTCAACATCAAGCCGCTCGTGCACCCGTGGTGGCAAACGTCAACGCCGACCGCGCGGCAAGAGCCAAGCTGGCACTTCAACAACAACGTGCCCGGAATATTCCGCTTTTTCCGGTCCTTCTTGGGCTTTGGGAGCTCTTGGGGCTTTTTGCAGCTCTCCCGGAGATGCGGTATAGTAGGGGATTATGTCTATAATGGCCAAACGCTCTACATTTAAGCGCTTCCTGGGGTTCGCCAAACCCTATTGGCTGCTGATCTGCGGTGCAGTCTTCTGCGGGGTACTCAAATTCACCTTCGCGCTGGCATTGCCCGCAAGTCTTGCTTACGTAACGGATTATGTCTTTACGGCGGACTTAACGACCCAGGCAGAAGCCTACCGCTCGGAACTGGCGGCCAACCCGCCCGAGGGCGCACTGGCGTGGCCTCCCGAGGAAATCGAGCGCAAGACCGAAGCGTTCGTGACGCGAACAAAGATGCAGCGCCTGGGAGCCGCGCTCGGGGTGCTCGTGCTGCTGTTTCTGGCACGAACCCCCATGACCTACCTTCGCTCGTATCTGTCGGCCAAGGCGGGCCACCGTACCATTTTCGATATCCGCAAGGAACTGTTCCATCACATCCAGCGGCTGAGCCTGTCCTACCACGCCAACCAACGCACCGGCTCGACCATCTCGCGGTTGATCAACGATCTCAACACCGCGACGGGCATTCTTGACCAAGGCATCGTGGCGCTGGCGATGGACGTGATATTCCTTGTCGGCGTGGTGGTTTTCCTGTTTGCCCGAGACTTCGAGCTGG
>SLSB01000004.1 GCA_007130675.1 Candidatus Hydrogenedentota bacterium
CGAGGAGCGAGGTCTGGCCCGAAGCCCGTTCGCGCTGGCTGATCTGCCCTTCGCTCATGGCTGCCTCGAGCACCTCCTCGACCTGCCTGCGGTTCCACCCGGTGCTTTCGAACGCCCCTGCTCGGTTGAGGCTCTCGATAACACGGCGATTCATCACCCGCGAATCCAGGCGGCTGCAAAAATCGAAGATGTCCTTATAGGGTCCGGCCTCCTCGCGCTGGCGTTGAATGGCTTCGACAGGGTCTCGGCCGACGTTCTTCACGGCGCCCATGCCAAAACGGATAGCGCTTCCTTCGACGTCGAAGCCATAACCGCTGTGGTTGACGTCGGGCGGAAGTATCTCGATGCCCATGCGGCGGCATTCTTCGACATACTGGGCGACCTTATCGAGGTTGCCCGATTCGCTGGAGAGCAGGGCCGCCATGAACTCGACCGGATAGTTGGCCTTGAGAAACGCCGTCTGATACGCGACGAAGGCATAGGCCATGCTGTGCGACTTATTGAAGCCGTAGCCGGCGAACTGCTCGATTTTCTGAAAGAGAGCGGTGGCGGTTTCTTTGTCGATGCGGTTACGCGTGGCGCCCTCGACGAACCGCTCGCGCTGCTGTTCCATGAGCTCGGGGTCTTTTTTGCCCATGGCGCGGCGCAGGTTGTCTGCCTGTGCCAGCGAGAAACCGGCCACGGCCTGCACGATCTGCATGACCTGCTCCTGGTAGAGGGCCACGCCGTAGGTCTCTTTCAATATAGGTTCGAGCAGCGGGTGGTCGTAGGCCAGTTTTGCGGGATTGTGCTTACATTCGATGTACTGGTCTTTGAGCTGCATGGGACCTGGGCGGTACAAAGCTACCAGCGCGCAGACCTCCTCGAGGCTCTCGAGGCCTATGCGCTTGGCAAGATCGCGCATCCCGGAGCTCTCGAGCTGAAACACCCCGGCTGTTCGGCCCGAGCGCAAGAGGTTGTAGGTCTGCTGGTCGTCCGGCTCGAGGGCGTCGATGTCGATGTGAATGCCCCGGTTCTCTTTGACGAACCGCACGGCGTCATGCACCACGGTGAGGGTGCGCAACCCGAGGAAGTCCATCTTGAGCAGCCCCACCTCTTCGGCCCTCTTCATCTCGAACTGTGTGGCGACAATGTCGCTGCCGGAGGCCTGGAACAGGGGTACGTGGTCGGTCAAGGGCTCGTCGCAGATGATGACGCCCGCGGCATGGGTGCTCAGTGTGCCGATGGTGCCTTCGAGCCGGCATGCCAGGTGCCACAGCTTCTGAATCTGTGGATCGGTCTTCACGAGGTTTTTCAGCTCGGGCTCTTTTTCGAGGGCGCTATCGAGTGTAATCTTCAACTCGTCCGGGATGAGCTTGGCAATTCGGTCTACTTCGGCGTACGACATTGCCATGACGCGCCCGACGTTGCGGATGACCTGCTTGGCGAGCATCCGGCCGAAGGTGATGATCTGGCTGACGTTTTCCTGGCCGTATTTCTCGCGCACATATTCGATGAGTTCGGGACGCCGGTTATAGCAGAAATCGAGGTCAAAATCGGGCATGGACACGCGGTCGGGATTCAGAAAGCGCTCGAAGATGAGATTATAGCGTATCGGGTCGATATTGGTGATGGTCAACGCATAGGCCACCAGGCTCCCCGCGCCCGAGCCGCGCCCCGGTCCGACCGGGATGCCTTTGCTGCGGGCCTCCTTGATCAGATCCCACACCACGAGAAAATAGTCCACAAACCCCATCTGCTCGATGACGCCCAATTCGTATTCGGCGCGTTCGAGATGCGCCTGGCTGGGTTGGCCGCCGTACCGGTCCTCGAGGCCGAGCATGACCAGGTCGCGGAGAAACGTTGATTTGGATTTGCCTTCGGGAGCAGCGTATTCCGGAATCAGGTGCTTGCGCAGCGGGATCTCGAGGTTGCACATATCGGCGATCTTGAGCGTGTTGGGCAGGGCCTCGGGCCATTGTGCGAACAACTCGCGCATTTCCTCGGGACTGCGAAAGTGAAATTCCTTGGTTTGGAAATGAAACCGGTTTTCTTCGTCGATGGTCTTGTTGGTTTGTATGCACAGGAGCGCATCGTGCGCTTCTGCGTCGTCTTTGTTTAGATAATGGCAATCGTTGGTGGCCACAAGCAGCAGGTTGTGTTTGCGGGCCATTTCGGCCAGGTGGGGGTTAATTCTCCGCTGCTCGGGGATGCCTTGGTCCTGCAGTTCAACGAAAAAGTTTTCGGGACCGAAGATCTCGAGGTATCGTTTTAGAGCGTTTTCGGCTTCCGCGAACTCCTCGCGCATGAGCAGCTGCGGGATCTCGCCGCCGAGGCAGCCGGTCGACGAAATGAGACCCTCGGCATGTTTGGTCAGTGTTTCCGCATCGACGCGGGGCTTGTAGTGGAAACCCTCGAGGTAGCCGATCGAGCTCAACTTGCAGAGGTTTCGGTATCCTGTCTCGTTCTTGCACAGGAGTAAAAGGTGGGTGTATGCGGCTCCCTGGCTCTTGGCGGACCGGTCGGTGCGGTGTCCCGGTGCAAGATAGAGTTCGGCGCCGATAATCGGCTTGATTCCCCGCTTCTTTGCGGCGAGAAAGAAGTCCACAACGCCGAACATCGCTCCGTGATCGGTGATGGCGCATGCGCGCATCCCGTATTCCGCGCACCGGTCGAGGAGTTCGGGGATCTTGATGGCCCCATCCAGGACGCTGTATTCGGTATGAACATGCAGGTGGCAGAAATCCGCGCTCACTGAACCCGCTCCCATAACATCTCCAAGGCTGCATCGGCCGTTTGTGTTTTGATCTCATCGCGTGTTCCGGAAAACTCATAGCGCAGCACATCGCACCCACTGTGCCAGGCGACGGCCGTGTAGACAAGGCCCACGGGCTTCTCGGGGGTTCCGCCGCCGGGGCCTGCAATGCCCGTAACGGCTATGCTAAGGTCGCCACGAAACTGGTCGCGCGCCCCCTCGGCCATCTCGCGGGCCACCGCCTCGCTCACGGCCCCGGACGCCAGGAGCGCCGTTTCCGAAACGCCCAGGAGCGATTGTTTGAGTGCGTCGGCGTAGGCCACGGCGCCTCCGAGAAAGCAGGCCGAAGCACCAGGCACCTCGGTAATGCGATGGGCAATCAGTCCGCCGGTGCACGATTCTGCAGTGCATAACCAGAGACCCTCGCGGGTAAGCAGCTCGACGAGCCGGACTTCAACACGAGTTGTGTTCATAACTGTTTCTCTCTCTTGCGTTTACAACGCATTGAGGGCAAGGGGCCGCGATAGTGAAGGTGCGGCCGGGATCCCCATACAGCCAGCATGGGGCAACCGTAACACGTTGGACCCGCGGCTGGCAAGCGCAATTTTGCAGCGATTCGCGCGGCTGTTCTTCGCGCATTCTTCGTTGCATTCTTCGGGAAGGGCTTGCCAGAACTCGTGCGGCTTCAGTATACTTTTCACAGTGGTAGTGGAAGGGTTCGTGGGGTCATTGGATGACTTCTTTGGTGACAATGTTGCGGCTTTTTTCGGTGGCGTGTGTGGTGGTGGTGCTTCTGCAAACCGCCGCAGGCGCCAACCCGCCCGTCATCGGGAACGTGGATCAGGCCACGCGCGAGCAGCTTGTTCGAGAAATGAAAGAACGCCGCGAGGCCATTCAGAGGCGCCGGGCGCAGGAAGATCTTCGCGCGTTCGTCAATCAGGATGGTGTGCTGACGCTGACCAACCGACTCGGGAAATACCGGCGGGACCCCGAATACACTGAAATTCAAATTGATTACGAACCGATTGTGGTTGCGCCAAAGTACCGGGGGTACACCACCCCGGCGCACTACGATCAGTCAGCGATCGAGAGACTCGTAGCCGAATACGCCCGGCAGTATGGCCTCGAGGAAAGTCTGATCTTTGCCGTGATACGTGTCGAGAGCAACGGCAACCCCAACGCCGTTTCCCACGCGGGGGCTTCCGGGCTGATGCAGTTGATGCCGGGCACCGCCAAGGAAATGGGGGTAACCGACATCTTCAACCCTGCCCAGAATATTGCAGGCGGAACCCAGTACCTGTCGAAGCTGTTGAAACTGTTTGACGGCGATATGCGGCTGGCGCTCGCGGGCTACAATGCCGGACCCCAGAACGTGATACGATACGAGGGGATCCCACCGTTCCGCGAAACTCAGAACTATGTGCGCGATGTGTTTCACTGGTGGCGCGTATACAACAACACCTCCGCACGGCCTGAATACCTCTATGGCGCGCCGAAATCCCTCGAGGCCTACCAGCAGGAACAAGCGCCGCCCCCCGCGGAACCGCCGCAAACGCCTCAGATGGCCAGTCATCAGGCAGAGGACGAAGATACGACCCGCCAGATGGCTCGCGCGGACCTCGACGGCCCGGCGGAATACACCATTCACTTTACCAATGGCACAAGCCAGCCCGCCGACAGAGTTATCCCGGGCGATGACCACTATTACATCCAGTACCAAGGGGTAACCAAGCGTGTGCGCAAAGAGCACGTCGATACCATAAGCTAAGTGGTTTTCCGCCGGTCTACTGCCCCCGCCTTGTTGCAAGAGCACCGCCTTTCTGCCGTCGTGGCCCCGTGAATCACAAAGGCGAAGCTGCGCATGCGCGCGAGGCTATTCGACATTTTCCGCGCGCTGTGGGTATTGTATGAGGCCTGCCGCCTTGGCTTTCTTGCGTGGCGGGGGTGTACATATCACGGACAATCAAGACAAACGAAACCTTCGGATGATTCTTGACGAAAGGCTGGCGGTAATGAAGAGAAGGAAGAACGATATCGGAAACTTTTGCCATTGTGCGCTTCTAATCCGGTCCCAAGCGCTTCTCACCGTGTTGGCATTGCTATGGTGCTTCGCGAGTTCGGCTCGGGCCGAGGAAGCGACGATCGTAGCGAACGAGAAGTATCCCGGTTATCAAAGCCTTTGGTATTCGCACACACCAGACTGGAAAGGCGAGATTATTCCGGGACGCTCGTACGAATATGGGCCCAAACAAGGGGGTGGCCTGGGCACGTATCAGGCGGTGCATCTCCCACGGGCGGTGTATGTTCCCGAAGCCGAAAAGACCTTCTTTGCGTACGGCGGAGCCAAAAATGGCGGGCGGCATCTTCTGGTCATGGCATCGTATTACGACCACCGAACGGGTATGGTCCCGCAGCCGACTATTGTCCATGACAAAGAAGGCGTCGACGACGCTCACGACAATCCGGTGATTACACTCGACGAGCACGGCCACGTGTGGGTGTTCGTGGCGGGCCGCAGCCGCGTTCGGCCGGGTTTCATCTACCGTAGCCTCGAACCCTATTCGACCGACGCCTTCGAACAGCTACTCGAGGGCGAGTTTGCCTATCCGCAGCCGTGGTGGCTCGAGGGGAAGGGCTTCCTGTGGCTCCACACGCGCTACACCCGCGGCCGCGAACTGTATTTCGCCACCAGTGCTGATGGGCGCAGTTGGAGCGAGCCCCAGAAACTCGCCGGAATGCGGGGACATTACCAGGTCAGCCATGCCGAAGGTGAGCGGGTGGTGACCGCTTTCAGTTGGCATCCCGAGGGCAAGGTAGACCTGCGCACCAACCTCTATTATCTCGAGACGCGTGATATGGGCACGACCTGGCAGACTGCCGACGGGCAAACCGTCGATATACCCCTTACCGATGACGATGTTCACGGCGCGGCGCTGGTGCACGATTTCCAGGCCGAGGGCAGGCTGGTCTACGTCAACGACATCCGGCTCGATGCCGCCGGGAACCCGGTAGTCGTGGCCGTGACGTCCACCGATCACCGGCCCGGTCCATACGGCGAACCTCGTTTCTACACGATGGCGCGCTGGGACGGCGACACGTGGCGCATTCGCAACATTGCGCCGACCACGAACAATTACGACATGGGCTCATTGCACATCGAGGAAGGCAATGTCTGGCGGTTCATGGCCCCCAGCGAACCAGGCCCGCAACGTTGGGGCACCGGCGGAGAAGTGGCGGCCTGGCTCAGCACGGACCAAGGCGAGACGTGGACCAAAACGCGAGATATCACTTGGGACAGCCCCCGCAACCATAGCTACGTGCGCCGGCCCCTCGATGCTCATGACGACTTCTACGCGATGTGGGCCGATGGCAACTGGTACACCTTCACACAGTCGTTTCTGTACTTCACCAATCGAGCAGGCGACCGGGTCTGGCAACTCCCCTATACCATGGATGAGGAATTCGCCGCGCCCGAAGTGGTCGAGCGCTGGCGGGGCGATTAAACCCAAAGAAAGCAGTGCCGAACACGCTGCCGCCAGGCGCCCATGGCCTGAAACCCTCCTTCGTGTCCCGGGGATCGTGGCGCACAGGGCCGCTTGACGCATTCTCGGTCCCCTGCTAGGCTGGACAACCGCAACCGGGTAGACGCGTGGCTCGCCACGCCGAGTTTCAACAGCGACCTTTGCCGCGACGGCCGGCGAAAACAACTGGGGATGCTCTTTCCAAAGAGCGGCATGCGCATTGGGGAGGCAAAGCACGTGAATCACGATGCAAACCTTCTGTTCGGGGTATTTGCGGTGCAGTTGCAAAAGATTACTCCGGAGCAACTGGCCGAAGCCGCGAGTATGTGGGCGATAGACCCCTCTCGCGGTCTCGCCGAGCAGCTCGTCGAGACAGGGGCGATGACGGAGAGCGGCCGCGAGCTTATCGCCCGGCTTGTAAACGAAGCCATTGCTGCTCATGAGGGCAACGCAGCTCAGACGCTCGAATCTTTTGGCGGAGGTGAACATATCTATGACTCATTTATGGGTTGCTTTCTTCAGGCCGAGTCGGGCATCCAGGTTTCCGGCTCGAACGCGGAACGTCCCGAGGTCACGGTTGCGTCGGAGGATGGCGTAGCGGTTCGGGAAGTCCCGGGGCGCTACAAGGAAAAGAGCGAACAGGGCCGTGGAGGCATGGGGCGCGTACTCCTGGTGCATGATGAGGCCTTGGGCCGCGAGATCGTCATGAAGGAGTTGTTGCCTCGTCCCAATACGGTGAACAATCACGGGGAAGCGAGCCCCGTTAGACGGTCGGGGTCTATCATGGCCCGTTTTTTGCAAGAGGCCCGTATCACAGGCCAGTTGACACACCCATCCATTGTGCCGGTCTACGAGCTTGGGCGCCGCCAAGACGATACGCTTTATTACACAATGAAGCTGGTCCGGGGCCAGACACTGGCGGCCAAGCTGAAGGAAGCCAAGAATCATAATCAACGCGTGGCGTTGCTTTCGCACTTCGCGGATTTGTGCCAGGCCATGGCCTACGCACATAGCCGCGGCGTGATTCACCGTGATTTGAAGCCACAGAATGTCATGGTCGGCGAGTTCGGTGAGACCGTCGTGATCGATTGGGGACTCGCAAAGGTCAAAGGCCAAGAAGACGCTCATGCCGCGGAGATGGAGGAAACGTTTCAGGCACTTCAGGTGGACTCGAAAGAGCCACTATCGAGGACGGCCTCTGGCGAGGCCCTCGGCACCCCGGCATACATGCCTCCTGAACAGGCCGTGGGGCGGATCGAGCAGATCGACGAGCGTTCCGACGTCTATTCTCTGGGGGCGGTGCTTTACGAAATCCTGACGGGGGCGCCTCCCTTTACAGGCGGAAGCGCGCCCGAGATTCTCAGCCGTGTGGTTCGCGAATCTCCTCCGTCCATTCATGACCTCGAGCCTGACGCCCCCCTGGAACTGGCGGCGATCTGCGCCCGCGCGATGCGGAAGGATCCTGAGGAGCGGTATCAGTCCGCCAGCGAGATCGCCGAAGACGTCGAGCGTTTTCTATCCGGAGCGCTGGTGGACGCCTATGACTATCATTTTTCGGAGCATCTCAAGCGGTTCATGAGACAACATCGAACGGCGCTTGTTACAGCGGCTGTGGGACTCCTCGCTCTGTTTGCCATCAGCATCTGGTCGTATGCGCGCTTGGTCCGTGACCGCGCCGAGGCCATCGATCTCCGCGAACTTGCCCAACACGCCGAGATGGAGGCGGTCGCCGCACAAGAACAGGCCAACTTGGAAAGGTACTACACGACGGTTGCCCTGGCGGCGACCCAAGTGGAACAGCAACGCTTTGGGTTCGTTCCTCAGTTGCTGGAAAGTTGCCCGCGGGAACTGCGGGGATGGGAGTGGCACTACCTGCTTTCCTTGTGTAACCGGGAAGACCGCTTGCTTCAAGCGCACCAGCGGCATCTGCGGGCCATGGATCTCAGTTCGGGCGGGCGCCTGCTCGCCACCGCTGATGGATGGGAAGAATTGACCGTCTGGGATGCGGACACGCTCGAGTTGAAGTGGCGTTATGATGAACCCATAGACGTGCAGGCGGCTGCATTCCACCCACGAAATGCGTACCTTGTTGTCGTGGTGCGAGAGCATGGGCCGCGTGGTAGCAGGTATCGTCTCGAGATACTGGACGTTGAAACCGGCCAAGCACTCGAGGAACCGATTCCGCTTCTCGATAACCCCTTGGCTCTGGAGTTCGCTCCTGACGGAAACACTCTCTACATTGGAACACATGTCTCTGCTCTGATGGTTATTGATACGCAAACCTGGCGTTTGCGCCAATTGCTCGAGGATCAGAAGATCGTGTTTGCCGTGGCGGTAAGCCCGGACGGACGCTGGGTGGCCAGCGGTGACTCCTCGAGCCGGATAATCGTCCGCGACACCGAAACGCTGACCCCGCACTGGGATTTCGTAGGCCACCGCCATCAGATATTCGCGATGACATTTGATGCTTTCTCGGAACGGCTGATCTCCGCGTCGCATGGCGTGGTCTGTGTATGGGATGTGGCAAAGCGCGAACAGATCATGGAAGAGCCCCTGCATACCCAGCCCATATTCTCCATCGCGCCAAGCCCCGATGGAACCACGTTTGTCACGGGGAGCACCGACGGCACTGGGAAGATGGTGAGAGCATCGGATGGAGAGCATGTGGGCACACTTCACAACGGCATTTCGATTCAACGCATCACATTCACCCCGGACGGCGCCGCCCTCGTGACTGGCGGCCGGGACGGCGCCGTCAGATTCTGGTCCAGCGATCTTTCGACGCGGCGCGAATCACACTTGGAACTCGGGGTTCCCGAGCTTCATACCGGCACTGTGGTTTCCTTCAGTTCAGACGGAGCCCTGCTTGCGGGGACGGGCTGGGAGATTGGCGCGATCGGTGTTTGGGACACATCGGATTTTTCTCTGGTAAGACAGATAGAATTTGAAGGAATGAGCGAACGCTTCCTGCGTTTTGTGCCGGGTACGCACCAACTTGCGGTCTCCTTTGCCGACGGCATCCGTGTCTATACCCTTGATGATCTCGCGGTTGCGCTGGAACTTCCTGCCGACGGCCTTGTGAAGCGGGGAAGATTTGATCAGCTCGGCGCCCGCCTCGCAGTCAGTTATGAGAATGGCGGCATACACGTCTTTGATGTGGCCACGCGTCAGCCATTGCCGCTTGAGTCCGCGCCCAACAGTGTTGTCGCGGTAACACTCAGCCCCGACGGCAGTCTTCTTGCCGCAGGCTCATGGGTCGGCACCGACACCTGGGTGTGGCAGTTGCCGGAAGGCCAGCTTATGCATCGCCTCAATGTTCACACCGACAGGATCAAGAACGTGGAGTTTCACCCCGAGGGGGATATCCTGGCCACGGCAAGCCGCGATGGAGACGTTGCCTTGTGGGAGGTGTCTTCCGGAAGTTTGCTGCGCGTGATCAAAGGCCACACCGACACGGTCAGCGGCCTCACGTTCAGTCCGGACGGCCGACGCCTCGCTACGGGCGGATTCGACAATTCCTTGCGTATCTGGGACCCGCGGACCGGTCATCAACTGCTGTATCTGCCGAACGCCCGCTACTTCGCACTCGACGCTGAATTCAGTCCCGATGGACAGTTATTGGCTTCAACCGACAGCAGTCTCCCGATTCGGGTGCGCACAACTGGACCCATCCCGGCCCGGTAGCGCCGCCACGCGATTCAGATGTGCGTGGGCAGCGCCCCCAGAAATGGCACGGTGTAGGCCGCGCTGGGCATGAGGTAGTACTCAGGGTCGGGGGTGCCCTCCGCGGCGAGTTCGGCGCGCGCGCGTTCGAGGGCTTCCGTGAGTGTCTCTGCTTTGCGCGCCCCAAGCGTCGCGGTGTCCTCGGGCGTCAAATCAGTTACGAACCACGCGCTCGGCGCTTTCTCGACAGTCGACAGGGCGGTCTGGCCGTTAATCTCACCGGCTCGGCGCAATGCGCTGACGATGGCCTGGCGGCTTCCCATGCGGATCCATTTTTTGAACTGTTCACCGCCCAATCCCTCTTCACAGCGCGCTGCCAGCACGATACGCCCGCCCGGTCTCATGGCCTGATACGCGTTGAACAGGGCTTTGTGCGACTGCACATAGTTCTTGCGGGGTCCGGCGGCAGCGATTACGAGGTCCGCCTTCTTGGCAATAGGCACGCCAAAGAGTCGCAGGGCAAACGCAGCCGCCGCGCGGTGCGCTGCATCCATTTCGCCCACGAAGACCCCCCCGATTGCTTCGTCTCGGTTGAGCACCGTGTTGATAATGCCCGCGGTGGGAACCATCCGGGCTGCCTCGAGCATGTCCTCCGCCACAGGGTTGCCGTCAAGACGGCCGATTCGCACATTTGGATCCAGCACCCCGTTCTCGGCGTCAAGGTTGAGCCAATGATTCTGTGCAATGGTCTCGGCCCCGCATATACCGGGCAGGATTGCCTTGCGCCCTCCGCCAAATCCGCCGAAATAATGCAAGACAGTGGCTCCTGTGAGAATCAGGTGGTCTGCATCGAGTGCCGCCCGGTTCACCATGACACGCGTGCCGCGCGAGGTGGTCCCCACAAAAGCCATGCTGGATGCGTCGTGCGGATTGTGGGAATCAACCTGCGTTGCGAAGCGTGCGTGCACCTCGTTTCCCAAAATCTCTCGCAGTTCTTCGTCGGTAGGCCCCCGGTGGGTACCGGTGGCCACGAGGAACGAAATATCGCTGTCACGAACGCCGCGTTCTGCCAAGGCATCAATGAGGGTAGGCAGAAGCCGGTCCACGCAGGTCTGGCGAAAGCTGTCCGACACGACGATGAGCACCCGGTGTCCGGTTTTGACAGGTTCGAGTAGCGGGGCGGTGAAGCCGATGGGGCGTTCAAGCGCTTCGCGCAGCTGGCCGGCGGGATCCGCAAGGGCGGGGGCGGGAGCCACTTCCAGCACGCCCAGGCAATTCCCGGATTCGAAGTTCGTTTCTACCACGCCTGTGCCATAGGGAAAACAGATGTGCATGATTGTCTCCTGTATGTTAGAAGTCGAAATCGTTGTCCGCATGTTCCGCATCGCGGTCCATGATACAAATACGCCACGTGGCGGTGAAGATGACGCACTCAGCTAGGCCCGAGGGGATCTCGATGAACGGCCGCAGCCACTGATGGTCTGCCATGAGGGGCCTGACAATGAACAATAGAATTACCAGTACGGCGCCGCTGAACCCCATCACGAGCACCGTGGCGGGAAACTGGCGGCCCAGCGGGGAAAGGCTTTCCGCAAGTTCTTCCCACTTCAGCTCGCCATGAAACATTACGGCTGCTCCAAAGGGAATCGCAACCACCTGCATAAGAATCAACAACAGCAGCATGGCCATGAACTGCCCGCCTGGCTGGCCTGAACCGGTTTCGAGCAGTCTCTGCGCATTGACCGCAAACACAATAATGAGCAGATTGAGAATCAGCCAGAGCACAAAGAAACGCGCCAAGGCATCTCTGAGGCCCTTGACCCGCCACAGCGGCCGGTCGAGTTCCTGCCCGAGCCATGAGAAGACCAGCGTTTGTGTGAATGCCCAAATGCCCGCCAACGCCAGGTTCGAGCCCAGTTGGAACAGGCGCCACGGTAGCTCGGGATCCTCGGGGATCTCGCCGCCGGTCAGCGCGTGGGTGGCCGCAAGCCGCACGCTGACAGCGGCCGCCGCTATGCCGATATATACGGCAAGCGGCCGGGGATTGCGCAGCACGGCGCGGAAAGCTTCCGGCAGCACCGCGAATGGATCAGCGTTCGGATTCATGGGCTTCGGCGAGATGTTGTTGCCGCCGTATGATGTACCGGGCGATCTTGTCGCGCGTCTCGTCATCGATAGACATGAACGAAACGCGCACAAAGCTCCGGCCCCCGGAAATGGGGGAGGTCGAAACAACGCGCGCGAATACGTCGAACGGCTCGAGATCATCAAGTTCGATGACGATGCGCAGAAGCACCTGCACAGGCACCGGCTGCTGCACCACAAGCGCACAGCCCCCCGCGCTCAGATTGGTGATGCGCCCTCGCAGCTTCGTGACCAGCGGCCGTTCCGCAAGCCGCTCGGGGTCCTGCTCCTCCAGAGGTTTGCTGATCACGCCGATCGACGTGGTTTGCTCGTGACGGATCCGGTAGTCATGGCGGGATTGCAGGCGGTCCAGTTTCGTGCTGTGAAGAAATGTTAGGGCGGGCGGCTCGGCGCGCGAGCCCGCGCATACGATGGTGAACACGTAGCGGGCGTCGTCCTCGCGCCACAACCGTGCGCGCACCTCGGTGCCCGGCTGAAACTCGTTGAGCGAACGCGCGTTCACATCGTCAAGCGTGATATAAAGATAGGCTTCGTCCAGCGTATCCACCCGCCCGGCGTGCCAGCGCGGGGTCGTGTCCGACGCCAACGCGAGCGCGATAAGCTGCCCGCCCGAGAGTTCGCGCGTGGACTGTATGCGCTGCCCGAACGGAACATAATCGAGGGCCAGCGCCACGCGCACATCCCGCAGCAGCGCCCCCGTTTCGGCATAGGCTTGCCGGTCTTTCGATGCGGCCAGATCCGACATCATTTTCTGAACGCATTCGTCGAAATGTTGCCGTACCGTTACCGCTTGCAGCGGCTCGAGGGGCGAATATTGCTGAATGAGCGTACGCAATGCTTTTTGTTCCTCGGGGGTCAGTTCCTTGTCGCGGATAATCCTCTCGACCGTGTTCCACTCGGCCTCGCGCTGTTTGGCAATGCGTTTGCGCTGCCGAAAGCGTTCGACCGAAAAACCGATGATGATCAAGCCGATAAAAAGGCTGACCCCCCATAACAACTGCGAGAGGGTCGCTCTGGGTAACTCGATCATGCCACACCCTTTCTGACGACACGAAATCCCCACCCTTCCCGTGATTATAGGGTGATCTGGGATGAGATGCAATCAGAGAAAGGCGCAAAACGTGGTGTTGCCCGAGACATTCCACCGCCATGACCAATGCATCCCGCATATACGGTAAGGCTCCAGAGCGTTCTCCCGAATAACGAAAGAGTTATCCGCAGATGGCGCAGATTGACGCAGATGCCACCAAATTGCCATTTCTTGGGTGTGACCCTCCGCTGCGGCGTGGTCTCCAGACCAAGCCGCTCGTGCGACCGCAGGTCTCATCTTTCCGGCTCCGGTCGTAGCACGGGCATCTTGCCCGTGGCGAGTGATGACCAAGACTCCCGCTGCGGCATGGTCTCCTGACCAAGCCGCTCGTGCGACCGCAGGTCTCCATATTGTCCCGCACCTTCAGCGCGGTGCCGATGTGGGATCGAGTA
>SLSB01000100.1 GCA_007130675.1 Candidatus Hydrogenedentota bacterium
CAATGCGTCATACGCCGTTTCAGGCCGAGCGTTTCGACCAGCCTGGGCGAAAAAGGCATTCTTCTCGTGCACCGACGTGAAGTGCTCGGCCGCCCAATCGCTGAGGTAGCCCATGCCCGCCGCGCGCTGCAACACCGTGTGCGCATAGAGAATCAGGGCGCCTTCCACAAATGCCGGCCGCAATGGCGCCATCTCGGGTGCATCAAAATCGTCCACGAATCGCTGGCCGTGGGCGTTCATCTCGGTGCCCCCGAGCACCGGCAGGCCGCGCGTTTGGGCAATACCGACGATCTCGTGCAGCTTCTCCACCTTTGCCCGCTTTTCGGCGGGGTCCGCAACGTTCCAGTTGCGGTCCGGGATGATATTCAGCGCCGCGGCCCCGGCCCCGAGCAAAAGATCGAGCAATTCGTCAATGGCCTGCTCGCCTTCCGTCAGTCCGTTCAGCCAAGTCACCGTGGGAATCGCCCCGGCGTCAAGAATCAGCCGGTTGACCTCGTCGAGCCGGGGAAAATCCGGCCCCTGCGGTTGCACGTAACCCACACCGCCCTGCTTCATCAGCTTCGAGCGGATGAGCCCCTGAAACCCGGGCGAATCCGTGAAGAGTTTCGCCACGGTTTCGGCGGGCTGGCCGAGTTTTGCAGCCCAAAACGCCGCACGTTCGGTCGAATCGGGAAACATGTCCGCTGCTTTCTTCTCGTACGCCATGCACACGTGCCGTTCGGTGGCATTGCCTGCGGGCGTCAGGGGCAGCACATCGTGTATGTAATCCAACACCACCGGCTCGAGATAAGGGTTGACGCGCTCGACAATAGCCTTCGTGCGCTGGCCTGCCAAGGTGCGCAGCCGCTCGAGTATATCGCCATGCGCCACATGCCCGGACACAAACCCCGCGCCCATGTAATACTTGATGCCCGGCTCGCCCGGCGAGTTGATCTCGCGGGTCTGGAACTCGGGCAGAAAGATCCGCGTCTCGATTCCCGCGCACCCGCGAAGCCCAACCGCCCCGCACGCGCCGAGAAACTCGTCTACCGCATCCAGCACGTCAAAATCGACCACCCCCGCCACCACCAAACCCTCGCAGCGCGCCTTCCAGGCAAAATACGACGGCGAATACCCATAGCCATTGAATGAAAAGAATGTGTGCGCATGCACATTGACCGCCGGGCGCGGCTCGGGCAAGACAATCTCGCCTGCCGCCACCAGGCCCATCAAAGCATCGAGCGCCGTGCGGCGTACTCCGGCATCGAAATCATTCAGACGTTTCTCGAGCACCTCACGCGAATCCAGCATTGGTGTTCCTCTATCTGTTCAAGACCTCAGGCAAAAAAAGGGAGATTTGACCCGGTGCACATCGTGCCGCCGCTCACGGAAGGGACGCCCGCTCCTCTTCCTCCTCGATCAATTCGAGCGCGGCCTCGCCGCTTTCCGCCGCCTTCAACGCTACCCGGAGTGCCACGTTGCTCATCAGGTGGGCAATCCCGCCAAACGTGCGCACATGCGCCTGAAACCGATTCTTGGGCACCACAAGCAAGATGACAATATGCGCGGGCTGGCCATCCAGGCTCTCGAAGGGAATCCCCCGGCGCGAGATGCCCAGCGCCCCGACAATGTCGTCGATACGCTCGGACGACCCGTGCGGTAACGCCACCCCATGTTCCATGCCCGTGCTCATCGACTTCTCGCGCGCGGCCACAACCTCGACCACGTGCGCGCGCAGCGTGGCCGGGATTTCCTGGCACTCGACGAGCAGGTCCACCAGTTCGTTGATGGCTTCATATTTGTCCTCGGCATCGAGGTTAACTTTAACAAGCTCGGGATAGAGTATTTCACCGAGTAGCATAGCGCACGCATCTCCCTACGTCTGGCGTTTGGCCGCGACCGTGAGCATAGCAAGCATGCAGTGTGCAGGCAAACTCACGACACCTCACGGACGGTTCCGCACGACGGCGCCAGACCTCCTCGCGATGTGTCAAAAACAACGCAGAAACGCGCAACACTTGGAAATCCCCGAAATAGGTGTGGTAATCTTGGTGTTGCGTGTAAGGTAGTAAAAAGCTGTACCCTTTTCCCGGGGTTCAGCCTACACGGATCGTTGTATTATGCTCATTATGCTCATGATAACACTCATTGCCATAGCCCTGTTCGGAGTAACCGCGTTGGGAGCCTTGCCAGCAGCGGCCGCCGACTTCGAGCCGGAAGTCCCCGAAGAAACTGCGGCACCCGCTTATCGGCGCGTTGTCTTCACCGACCGTGCGATGGCCACGGAATACCAGTTTATTCTCTACGCGCCGCGTGACGACCCTAAACCCGTTGACCTCCAAGCGGTTGCGCGCGAAGCCATGGCTGTCGTACATGATTTCGAGGCCCGTTTCAGCCGTTTCCGGCCCGACAGTCAGATCTCCCGGGTGAACGCGGGCGCCTCGGTGCGCCCGGTGCGCGTGGCGCCGGATGTGTTCCAACTGTTCCAACGCGCGGGCCGCATTCACGAACGTACACATGGCACATTTGACATTACCGTGGGTCCGATTGCCCAAGTCTGGGGACTCTACCGCAAGGAGGGCCGGATACCTACGGAGGCCGACCGTCTCGAAGCGTTGTCGCGCGTAGGCTTCCAACGGCTCACTCTGGACCCCGAGAACAACACGGTGGCCTTCGAAGTGCCCGGCATGCACGTGGATTTCGGAGGCATCGCCAAAGGATACGCGCTGGACGAAGCCGCGGAGCTATTGAGGCGTTTCGGTGTGAAACACGGCCTGCTGAGCGCGGGCACAAGCACCCTCGTAAGTCTAGGCCCGCCCCCAGGTAGCAAACATTGGACAATCCGCTTGAGAAACCCGTATAATAATGGTGGTTTCATTGAGTTGGCCGCGACAGAAGGCTCGATGTCAACCTCAGGCGTGTACGAGAAGTTTGTGGAAATTGGCGGAGAGCGGTACGGGCATATCGTTGATCCGCGGACTGGAAAACCCGTCTCGGGAAATGTGGTCAGTGCAACGGCGATTGCACCCAGCGGCGCCGAAAGCGACGCGCTGAGTACCGCGTTTTTCGTGCTTGGCCTCGATGAAGTGGCCGAATATTGTAACAGACACCCAGGTGTCCAAGCGGTAATGGTTCTTGCCGCCGAGAACGGTGAGTTCGTGGTGCACCGCATAAACTTGGGTTTGACAAAGGAGATGTCATGAGCGGTAAGAACGTGTCAAGACGGAAATTCCTGAAGGCGGCGGGCGCCTCGGCAGCGGGCATAGCGATCGCCACCAAGTACTCGCCGCTGGCATACGCGGCCAACGAAAAAGTGCGCGTAGGCAGCATCGGTACTGGCGGCCAAGGCTGTTACCACTTGCGTGAAGGGCTCGCGCTGGCGGAACAGATCGACGTCGCGGCGGTCTGCGATGTCTACATTCCTCATCTGGCCCCCGGGTGGCGCTTGGCCGGCGGGCGCGAAAAAGGGGTCGCGCGGTACCTCGATTATCGAGAGATGCTCGAGAAAGAAGAGCTCGACGCTGTCGTGATCTCGACACCGTTGTATTCGCATCACAAGATCGCGATGGACTGCCTGGACGCCGGCAAATACGTCTTTCTCGAGAAAACCATGTGCATGACGATGGAAGAGAACCGTGATATCGTGAAGAAATGCCACGACACCGGTCTCTTCTGCCAGATCGGCCACCAGCGGCGCTACAACCCTGAATACAACAAGGCCATGTGGCTGGCCCACGATCAGGCGATGCTGGGCCGCATCAATCACATTACCGCCCAGTGGCACCGCAACAACGACTGGCGGCGGCCCGTAGACCCCAACTATGAGCTAACTGACGCGGAAAAGCGGTTCATCACCGACCTCGAGCGCCACATCAACTGGCGCCTGTACAACGACCGTTCCGGCGGCCTCGTCACCGAGCTGACAACGCATCAGCTCGACATCGCCATTTGGTTCCTGGGAAGCGCCCCGAAGCGGGTCACCGCATTCGGAGGCATTGACTACTGGCGCGACGGCCGCGAAGCCGAAGACAACATCGGGCTTATATACGAGTGGGAAGTCCGGCCAGGTGACTTGGGCTTCCAGCCGCTGTCCCCTCGAAATCCGCATCAGAGCCTCATGCAGCTCAACCGCCCCTACAATGTGCGAATGATGTACTCGAGCATCACCGCCAACGCGAAACGCGGCGCCTCCGAGCTTATCCAGGGCGACAAAGGCACCCTGCAACTGACCGAAGGCGGATGCTTGCTGTACGGCGAAGCCGACACGATGGCGATCCTCGACGAGGAAATGAGCGCCGAGGATGTCGCCGAGGCCGTGGCCATGGGCGAAACGTTGGGCATTCCCACAGAGGCCTATACCGAGGGTTATCCCATCGAGATTCTCTATCGTGACGAAGAGAACCCCGAAACGCACGAATTTCCAGTGCGCAAGTCTCCAAATCAGCTTCAAATGGAGGCCTTCGCCAAGGATATCGTTACCGGTGGAACGCCCAAGGCCAACCAGATGGTGGGCCACCTGACCGCAATCGCAGGTATTGCCGGTCTCGAGTCCATGTACAAGGGCGGCGTAACCGTCGATATAGATCCGGCCCTGTATCAGTTCGATTTCGAGACTCCAGACCCCTACCGCTATGAGTACTGGATAGGGCCCGAGCATCTCGTGGGATATGAAGGAATGACATGACGAATGTAAGGCGGTCACCGTCATGCGCGCAGTTCGGCGTGATGCATGGTGACCGCGTATATTCGACAATAACGTGACCAAGAGGAGTGCGATTGATGAAGAAACGAGTGTGGGTCGCCTTGATGGCGCTGATGGTTGGAGTGTGGTTTGTGACCGCAGGATGTTCCGACCCCTTCGAAGGCACTGAGAAGGCGGAAGCCGGAGAGGCGATCGAAATCGAAGAGCCGGATGCCGAAACGGAAAAGGCGGAAGTCGCCGAAGGCACACGCCGAAGCTATGTGCTCACCCCTGAATCGAGCATCATCTTTGAAGGCTCCAAGGTCGTCGACACCCGTGTGGGCGGGTTCGCCGAGTTCGAGGGCAGTGTCACCATCCCCGAGGGCGATCCCGAAAGAGCCCGCATTGATGTGACCATCGACACCACGTCCTTGTTTTCCGACAGCAACCTGCTTACGCGCATTCTGAAGAACGAGGACTATTTCAGCGTCGAGGCCCATCCGACCGCCAGGTTCGTTTCGACAAACATCGAGAAGGTCGAAGACAACCGGTATCGCGTCACGGGGAATCTCACGATTCGCGGCATTACGAAGAGCATTTCGTTCCCCACCGAGGTAAGTCAGCTTACCGACGATGCGCTTTCGGCGGATGCTGAGTTTCTCATTAACCGCTCCGATTGGGACGTCGGACAGGACTCTTGGGAAGGTCAGATGATCAGGGACGAGGTTAAACTCGCCCTCTTTGTGGTGGCCAGACCCGAGGCATAACAACTCCATTTTTGTCAAACAGAAAACGACCCCCCGAGCAGTGAGAGACATATCCGATGCTCGGGGGGTCTTTCCATAGACCCGGCCAGTCGCCCCTGCCTTCGCCTTGATTCACAAATACGCCCGCCGATTGCAGCGTAAATACCAACAACCCCCCAAGAGGCAGTTCAAGCAGGCGCATTATCCCACCGTCAGGTTCCGCAAGTACCTATGTCCGTAACTGCCCCCCCCAACGGACGCATGATCGATCACAACCGGCATCGGGATCGCAATCGGGATCGGGATCGAAATCGGGATCGGGACCAAAATCGGGCTTGAACTCGAACCGACATGGCGAAAAGAAGGCGACACCGTGTTCCGGCTTCGTCTTACGGCCCAAGAAATGGCCCCAGCCGAAAGCTGTGCCGCTATCCGGGACTACCCCTCGGCGTTAAGGTTGTATTTCTGGAGGCGGTAGCGCAGGGAGCGCGTCGTCAGACCGAGAAGTTCCGCGGCCCGTTTCTGTGAATACCGGCCCCGCTTGAGGGCCTCGCGGATCAGATGGCTTTCAATGTCGGCTACATATTGCTCGAGATCAAGGCCCCCTTCCGGTAGATCGCCGCGGACGGGCTGAGGCTCGGGCACGTAGTTCCGGACATACGGCGGCAGATCGCCAAGCTCGACGCGGTCTCCGCGGCACAGGGCCACGGCGCGCTCGAGGACATTCTCGAGCTCGCGCACATTGCCGGGCCACCGGAAATGCTCCAGCGCCTCCTCGGCCTCGGGCGCGATATCCACCGGGTTGCGCCCCAAACGCCGGGCGTGACTTCCGGCGAAATGCCGCGCCAGCAACGGCACATCACCTTCGCGATCGCGCAGCGCGGGCGCGGTGATCGGAATGACATTGAGCCGGTAGTAGAGGTCTTCGCGAAAATCACCGGCCCGCACCATTTCGTCGAGGTTCCGGTTGGTGGCCGAGATAATCCGAACATCCACAGTGAGCGAGGTGGTGCCGCCGACAGGCGTGATGGTCTGGTTGTCGAGCACCCGCAGCAGTTTCACTTGAAGCGGCAGCGGCATTTCGCCCACTTCATCCAAAAAAAGCGCCCCGCCGTTCGCGACAAGGAATAAGCCTTCTTTGTCTTCGACAGCGCCCGTAAACGAGCCCTTCTTGTGTCCGAACAGCTCGCTCTCGAGAAGGTTCTCGGGAAAACCGCCGCAATTCAACGCGACAAACGGCTTTTCGGCCCGCTCGCTGAGCTGATGAATGGCGCGCGCCACGAGTTCCTTGCCCGTGCCGCTCTCGCCGTGGATGGCCACCGTGCTCGGCAGCATCGCGACGCGCCGGATCATCTCGCGGGTCTCTTCGATCGCGTGGCTCTTGCCGATGATATTGTCGATCGTGCCGCGCCGGGCCTGTTCTTTTCGATGCGCGACGATTTCGCGAAGCAGGTTGCGATGCTCGATGGCCCGGCGCACCAACAGCCGCAGCTCGTCATTCTTGAACGGCTTCATGATGTAGTCGGCCGCACCCCGTTTGAGGGCTTCAATGGCGGTTTCCATCGACGCATGCGCCGTGATCATAATGGCAGGCGTCAGGGGAGAGTTTTCTTTGATCCACGACAACAGCCGAAGGCCCGCTTCGTGATCGTTGTCCATGCGCAGGTCGGTGATGACCACGTCAAACGGCTGTTTCTCGAGGGTAGCGCAAGCCTCATCGACCGCGGCCGTGGCCGTCACGTCATACCCGTCGTTGCCCAACACGATCTCGAGCAGTTCACGCATGCCTGCTTCATCGTCGACCACAAGCGCTGAGAGTTTGCTGGCCACGCGCTACTATTCCTCCTCGTGCATGGTGGGAAGCCGTACACTGATAGACGTGCCGCCGCCCTCGCGGGGCGTCGCGCGGATGGTGCCGTCGTGAGCGGTGACTATGCGCATGCACACCGCCAACCCCATGCCGACACCATGGGCCTTTGTAGTATAGAAAGGCTCGAAAATCCGCGCAAGCTCATCGGGCGGAATGCCCCCGCCCTCGTCATCGAAACGAACCTCGACCGAAGAGGTCCCGGGAGTTAACGCGATGCGCAGCACCCCGCGCTCTTCCATCGCCTCTACACCGTTCTTGGCAATATTCATGAAGACCTGCTTGATCTGGGAGCGATCGCCCGAAACCATGCAATCGCCTGCCGGCGATTCCGCCTGGATCTCGAGACGGTCGCGACGCCGGTGCTTGTCCCGCAGGAGTTCCGCAACCTCCTGCACGAGCGCCGTCACAGAAAACATTTCGCGGCGGACTTCAGGCCTTCGCGCGAAATCGAGAAAATCCGTGACGATGCGATTGAGGTGGTCCGATTCCCGGATGGCTATCGCGGTCAGGCGTTTGGCGATGTCTGGCGAGGCGATGTTGGCCTCGAGTTCGTCGACTGCGCCGCGAATCGCCGCAACCGGATTGCGGATCTCGTGGGCCAGACCGGCCGACAACTCGCCCACCGCGGCCAGGCGGTCCTGCCGCTTGAGTTCCTCGCGCATCTTCGCCATCTCGGTCAAGTCACTGAACGACGCAATGAGCCCCGTAAGATTGCCGTGCGAATCGTGAATCGCACTCGTCGTCAGCCCCAGCAATTTGACCGCCTGCGAGGCAGTGCGGGCATGGAACTCATAGCTGGTGAAGTGCCGGCCCGTGCGCAACGCTGTGACGACGGGGCATTCCGCGCCAGACTCGACCCGCAATACCTTATGCACGGGCTGCCCTGTCGCGGCCCCGTCCGGCAGCTCGAGAATACGGTCCGCGGCCTTGTTCTGCGCGATAACGTAGCCATCCTTGTCCGTAATCAGGAATCCGTTGCTCATGTTGTCCAGAATTTCGTGCTGAAACTGCTGCATGCGGTGCACGCGGAGATTCCAGTGGCCGCTGACAAACGCCGTGAGGTAATAGCCGAGACCCTTGACCAGAAACTCATACCACTGGGTGAGCGTTTCCAGCGATTCCTCGGCAAGGGGCAACTGGAACGTTAGGATCAACATGAAAACCGTGGACAGGGTCGCAAAAATGAAACCCTGCCGCTGGCCAAGCAAGAGACCTGCCTCAAGAATCACAATCACGAACAGAAAGGTGAAAAGGCTTGCGGCCCCTCCCGTGAAGCTCACCGTAGCGGCCACTACCCCGAAATCCATGAGTAACTGCGCCCATGTCAGCAGCGGCGCCGGAACCTCGGGACGCCGAAGCCGGCATTGGTAATAGACGCTCGTGATCAAACCCAGCAAGAGGAATGCGGGAAGCCATGCAATGCCGGGGGTGTCACGATCCGCAAGCAGGTAGGTGCCCCCGGCGAGAATCACCAGCATACCGATGCGGGCAAACCCCACCAGCCACAGCCAGCGGTTAGGACCTTCCAGCGGCAAACGGGATGAGACTGTGGCGCCGTCTTTACTCACATTCCCTTTTCGACCAGACGTTGAAGACCTTCCGGATCGGTACTGCGCTTGAACGCCATCTCGAGAGAAATGATGCCGCGCCGCACCAGCCGGTACAGCGACTGGTTCATCGTCATCATCCCCTCGGAAGCGCCTATCTCGATCATCGAAGGAATCTGCTCGAGTTTCTCCGAGCGGATCAGAGACCGGATCGCCGTATTGGGAACCATCACCTCCAGCGCAAGCACACGCCCCATGCCGTCCGCGCGCGGGATGAGCTGCTGCACCACAACCCCCTCGAGCACAAACGAGAGCTGGGTCCGGATCTGATCCTGCTGACCGGACGGAAATACATCCACAATGCGGTTGATGGTCTGCAGAGCGTCATTGGTGTGCAGCGTGGCGAAGGCCAAGTGGCCCGTCTCGGCCACCGTCAATGCTGCCGAAATGGTCTCCGGATCGCGCATTTCACCGATCAGAATCACGTCCGGATCTTGCCGCAGCACATGGCGAAGCGCTGCGGCGAAGCTATTCGTGTCGGCGCTGACCTCGCGCTGATTCACCACCGATCGGTTGTGTGAATGCAGGTATTCGATCGGGTCCTCGATGGTAATAATGTGAACGCTGCGCTCGCGGTTGATGCGGTCGAGGATCGATGCCAGGGTGGTGGATTTGCCACTGCCCGTCGGGCCGCAGAGCAGCACAAGCCCGATGGGACGGTGGGCAAAATCCTGCACCACGCGCGGCAATCCAAGCTCGTCGGCCGAGAGAATCTCGAACGGAATCGAGCGAAAGGCAGCCACCACCGAACCGCGGTCGCGGTACACATTAAGACGAAACCGGCTGAGCCCCTCGATCCCGAACGACATGTCACACTCTTTGGTCGATTCAAACGTGGCAATCTGCTCTTCATTCATCACCGTATAGATGATGTCCTGGGTATCTTCCGGGCGCAACACAGGGTAATTGTCCAAGGGCTGCAATTCGCCCGCAAGACGAATCACCGGCGGAACGCCCACGCTGATATGAAGGTCGCTCGCGCCCAGCTCGATCATCTTGCCGAGCAGTTCTTTCACGCTGATGTCCATCACGCCTCCGTTCCTCCAACGCAATTGCCGCGCGTTCCAGCGCAACAGCATTCATTCCCGTTTGTCCCCTGACAGATACCGCCGACGACCACCGAACGCCCGGCTAGTCCGCGGCAGTAGCGCGCAAAACTTCCTCGATCGTGGTCAACCCCCGGGCCGCCTTGGCCAATGAGTTTTGCCGGAGCGAGCGCATGCCGCATTTCATCGCCGTGCGTTTGATATCCGCCGAAGGCGCTCGCTGCATGATAAGATCCTGCAACTCCGGATAATTCGGCATGGCCTCGATGACGGCCAAGCGCCCTTTGTAGCCCGTGCCTTTACACTTCGTACAGCCCCGGCCGCGCACAAACTCGGGCTCCCCGTCATGAAGCGCCTTCGTGAACTGGATACGTTTGAGCACGTCCTCGGGTACTTGGATCTTCTCTTTGCAACTTCCGCAAACCCGTTTCAACAAGCGCTGCGCCGCCGCCAGCGCCACGGAAGACTGCACCAGAAACGGCTCGAGTCCCATGTCGCATAAACGCGTACACACGCTCGCGGCATCGTTCGTATGCAGGGTGCTCAGGACCAAGTGCCCGGTCAATGCCGCTTTGACGGCAATATCGGCCGTTTCTTCGTCGCGAATCTCACCGACCATGACAATGTCGGGGTCTTGGCGCAGAATGCTGCGCAACGCCGCGGCAAACGTAAGGCCAATCTCGCCCTTCGTCGGCACTTGATTGATCCCGCCGAGCTCGTATTCTATCGGGTCCTCGACCGTTACGATATTGTGCGTCGGACTGTTGATTTTGTGCAGCGCGCTGTACAGCGTTGTGGTTTTTCCGCTCCCCGTGGGCCCCGTGAGCAATATCATGCCAAAAGGCAGCTTGAGGGCATCGGCAAAAGCCTCCATCGGCTGCGCTTCGAACCCGAGCTTGTCCAGATCCAGGGTCAAATTGCTCTTGTCGAGAACGCGCATCACCACCTTCTCGCCGTAGCACGTGGGGAGAAATGAAATACGAAAGTCGATCTCGTTTCCTCTCGAGACAATGCGAAACCGGCCGTCCTGCGGGAGCCGGTGTTCGGCAATGTCCAAGTGGCTCATGATCTTGAATCGCGAAATAATCGCCGCCTGCATCGATTTCGGAGGGCTCTTCGACTCCTCGAGCACGCCGTCGACCCGGTAGCGAACCCGCAATTGCTTCTCGTAGGGCTCGATGTGAATATCGCTCGCCCCCATCTCGAGGGCGTTGAGCAAAATCAGGTTGGCAATGCGGATGACCGGGCCGTCCTCAGCCTCGGCCTCAAGGGTCGCCAAGTCCGCAATGTCTTGGCTCTCTTCCACAACCTCCATCTTGTCGGCCCGATCGCCGTTGCCAGCTACAATCTGGTCGAACAGCGCGCTACTCTGTTTGCCCCCATAATGCCTGGAAATGGCTTCCTCGAGTTCCGACTTCACCGCAACGACCGGTTCGATTTCGTAACTGGTCAGCATCTGAAGGTCGTCCAGCGCCATAATGTTGAGCGGGTCGGCCATCGCAAGAGTCAGCACATCGCCGGTCACCGACACCGGAAGCATCAAATACTGGCGCGCCAGCGATTCGGGCACTTCGCGCAGAATTTCATCGGGAATGCTGTAATTGGCCACGCGGATATGGGGAATACTCAGCTGTTCGCTCAGCGCGATCACGAGATCTTCTTCGGCCAGATAACCGCGCTCCAACAGAAACTGGGCAAGATTCTGGTTCGAGCCCCGCTGCAGGGTTACCGCTTCCCGAAGCTGTTCCTCCGAGATAAGGCCCTGTTCGAGAAGCACATCGCCTAAACGGCGTTTACGGGTTCTAGGTGGCACAGCAGTCTTCCTTCTCTACCATCGGCTCCACAACGGCCCCGCCCCCCACCCTGCAGGACATCTCCTCCAGCCAACATCCCTCACAAGTATACCGCATGTGGGCTCTTTATGCCGCATTCACGCCAAGCTGACTCAAGACCTCGCCTGCAAGCGTCTTGTCAATCGCCTGACCCGAAACATGCGCATACGCAATCACCTTGCGAAGAGCACCCGTCATCTTACGCATATCGTCCTGAATCTGCGTGGCGATCAACTGCCTAATCTCTTCAGGCACATCGGCTTGTGCGGACCGCGCCTGACGGGCGAGGATTTCGGCCCGCGCGGCCTGCTCGGGAGCCCGCACGGACGACACCACCCCCGAAAACAACCGCGAAGCCAGACACGAGTCCAACCCGTTCAGTTTGTCGGGCGAAGCGTTTCCTGCAAGAAGCAGCGGGCGCCCTTCGTGCAGAAAAGCGTCGAGGAGGTAAAGCATCTCCTCTTGTGCCGCGGTCTTCTGAGCCAGCAGGTGCACGTCGTCAACAAGCAGCATGTCCATGTCGCAGTAGCGCGCCCGAAACTCCACCGCTTGGTCTTCGCCAAGGGCCTTGGCGAACCCCCGCGCCAACATGCCCGCCGACACATATCCGATCCGCGTGTCGGGATTCCTGGCAATGAGGTTGTTGCCGATGGCATTCAGCAGGTGGCTCTTGCCAAGACCTACGCTTCCATACAGATAGAACGGCGTCAGCTGGCCCGTGTGCCCGGCAGCCAGCGCCTTGCACAGTGTCACCGTCAGCTCGTTGGTCTTGCCGCCGATGAAGCCCTCAAACGTGAAACCAGGGATGGGCTGCTCGTTTTCAAGGGCGGCGCGGATCTGCTCGCTCGTGCCCGCCGCAAGCCCGGGACCGTCCAGCGCATCCAAGGCAGGTACTTCGGCCTCGTCGGATGTGCGCGCAATGCCGCCCGGAAACTCGTGGACGTTGTCCTGCTCCGCAGCTTCGGCTGCTGCAGGCACCTTGGCTTCCTGGAGAGCTTCGATCGCCTTCTCGGCCGTTTCGGCGGCGCGCTTGGCGGCTTCGGCGATCTCGATTATCTGTGCCGTATGCGTCTGTGAAGAATCTTTGCCGCCCGCAAGAGCCTCATGCAGCGCCAAGAGGGCCTTCTGGGTATCTTCGGTGCGTTTGGACTCGCTCTCGAGCGCGGCCGAAAACTGCTGCGTCATCGCCCCGAGCGCCTTCTGCGTGTCGTCGTTGCGTTTGGACTCGCTCTCGAGCGCGGCCGAAAACTGCTGCGCCATCGCCCCGAGTGCTTTCTGCGTGTCATCGTTACGTTTGGACTCGGCCTCGAGCGCGACCGAAAACTGCTGCGCGATTACTCCCAGGCTGTCCTGCATGCTCTGGTTTACCGCTCGGGCCAGATCGTCGGCCGACGGACCAGCAGGGGCCTCCCCGTGCGTCCCGGCGCCTTGCAGGCTTTGGGCCAGTTTGCCCAGCGACTTCTCCATCGTCTCGCCAAGATTTTCGCGCAGTATCTCGGCCATCTGGGCCGCCGAAACGCTGTCCTTTTCTTCTCCGCGCTGCGTTGCGGCCGCCGCCGCTTGCATCGCATCGACGAGGCTTCCCGTCGACTTTGCCATGCCCTGTTCAACGCTCTCGCGCATCAGTTTGGCCAGTTCGGCGTAATCCGGGGCCGGAGCGGCAGGGCTTTGGGTTTTGGCGAGCGATGCAACAACCTCGTGCAATGCTTCCCGCATGCTGTCGCGAAGCCCAGCCGCGATATCTTCGGCCTTGACCCCAGAGACCAC
>SLSB01000299.1 GCA_007130675.1 Candidatus Hydrogenedentota bacterium
CGGAGATGCGCGCCGCCGAAATTGAGCCGCCAGCCAATGGTGATCTCGTCGAAAATGAGCAATGCGCCGTGTTTGTGAGCGCCGTCGCGCACCAATTCGAGAAACCCCGGCTCAGGATCGTGATGACGGCACGGTTCCATGACGATCGCGGCGAGTTTGCCGCCAAATTGATCGAGTATGGCCTGATACTCCTCGATATTCCCGTGGCGAAACGTGTGAACGGTGCCCCGGAGTTCCTTGGGCACGCCTTTGGGCTTGAGTCCAGGCAGGAGATGACCATCAAGCGAATCGTCTTCGCCCAGGTTCGCGGCGAGATACCAGTCGTGCCAGCCATGATACCCGCAAATGGCGACGTGGCTGCGGCCGGTGGTTGCGCGGGCAATGCGGACGGCCACCGCGGCCGCTTCGCCTCCGCACCGCGCATAGCGCACTTGATTGGCCCAGGGGTGTATCGCAAACAGGCGGTCCGCGAGCGCCACTTCTTCGGGCGGATTGAGCGTCGACCAGCTTCCGAGCGCGACACGGCGGCGCACCGCGCGCGACACATCCGGATCGGCGTAACCGAGCAGGCACGCGCCGATACCGTGGATGGACATATCGTAGTAGCGGCGGCCGTCGAGGTCCCAGATCTCGCAGCCCCGCGCCTCGCGATGGTATGCAGGCCACTGGTCCGGCGCCAGCATCTCGGGGCGCTTGCTCAGCAACTGCGTGCCACCGGGGATGTGCTGCTTCGCGTGGGCATAACGTTCCCGAGTGTCGTGCGTGGTTGCGGGGAGCAGCCCGATCAGACGCGCGGCGTTGTCGTGGAAGATGTCCTTGAGATCGCAGCCATCGAGCCCGAACTGCGCGGCGGCATCGGCCAGAGCGCGCAGCGATTCGAGGCCCACCAGGGCCAACTGCGGCGCGAAGGGAGACGATGCATCAACATGCTCGGGACCCAGCCAGAAAAACCCATCGCCCGCGGTCACACAGCGCCCGCGCTGCATGCACACGGGGAAATCGCTGCCCCACAGCAGCTTTCGCGGACCGAACGCGCCGAGAATCGCCAGCAGCGGCGCGGCTTCGCACACCGCCGACGTGTCGAACCAGATGTTCTCGAGTCCCCGAAGGCTGTCGATGGCCCGGACGGTGTTGGGCGCGTGAAACCCGCGGGCGGCGTGGGCCAGCACGAGTTTCGCGTTCGGATACGCGCGGCAGTTTCGCTGAATTATTGCCAGGTTATCGGAATCGGAGAGCGCCCCGGGCTTCACCAGGTGCAGCATGATAATGCCGCCGCGTTCGTGGCAGAGCTTCCAGGCCCATTCGGGCACATACTCGCGGACATCCGCGTTGGCAGTGTCTTCGCGCGCGGCGTAGCAATGGTAGGGTTTGAAGCCCACGATGCCGTCGTGTTCGAGCAGAGCCGCGCCCTCGGCTTCGGACATCGCGGGGATGGCGATCGCCAGTCCCCGCGCACCGGGATGTGCGCTGATTTGCTCGATAAGGAACCTATTCGCGGCGGCATTGTCGCAGTGCCGCGCCACGAACGGGAAGAACAGTCCGCCTGCAAGCTGCACACCGGCCATCAACGCGCCCAGATGCTCGCGCCACGTTTCCAAGGTCGCGGTTTCCGGCCCCTCCTGGGCAAGCGGCAGATTGGGCGCATTCAGGTCGGCCACGCGGTAGAGATGCGCATGGACGTCTAGCAGCTTCGGCGGCAAGAGCTCCGCCAGCTCGGCGGCCAAGGTCTTGTCATACTCGGTGAGGGTCCAATGGCCCGGCATATTGCACGCCTCCCTCGATTTCTCCATGTTCTCCAAAACCGGCGTAGTATAGCCCTTGCGCCCGGCAAGAGCTAGATCCGTGTCCCAATGCGTTCACGCATATGAGAGCCCTTGCCCCGGGGACTGGGTATCATGTATGGTTTAGCTGTTTGGGGAAAACACCGACGGTTCCGGTTAGAAGCATCTCTTCAGAAAGGATGACGCGTGAGACGCATTAGCAGGTTTTTCGTGTTGGTGATCTTGGGCTCGGGGATGATTCTCTGGGGTGCAGCGCATGCTGCGCTGTTGGAAGGCGATGACGCACGGTGGACCAAGCAGGAATACAAGGAACTCCCAGCAAAGGAAGCAGACATGGCCCAAGTGTACCTTAACAGGGCCGATAGCCTTCGGCTCAGTTGGGAGCGGCTGCTCACCGAGGAACGCATGGCGCCGACCGGCCGCAACACGCGCGACACCATTATCGGCCGTTATGACAATCTTATTGATCGCTGGCCGGAAACGCGATACGCCGCCCAGGCCCAGTATTGCATCCTGACCATGTATGGCAACACGCTGGACATGACGCGCGTGCAGCACGCGTACAACAGATTGACACGGCAGTTTCCGCATTCGCAGTATGCGCTGGATGCCCATTTGCTGGTTGGGCTGCTGTTCTTGGAAACGCTGAAGCGGCCCGAGCGGGCCGTCCGCTATTTCGAGGCAATCCCCGATCCAAGGACAGGAAGACGGACAACCGAGGATGCCGTAGAGCAATCGACCGAAGACGGGGAGAGTGATTCCGGCTCGAGGGGGCTGCGCCTGACACCCCCCGAGGAGTATTATTTGAACGCCCAGTTCCATCTAGTGAAATGTCACGTTTACCTCAACGAGATACCCCAGGCGGAACGCATCGTCAACGCCCTCAAGGAACGCTATCCAGAGCAGGCAGAACGCATCGACGCGGCGTTTGTGGCCATCAGGGCCGATGCCGAGGATATCGAGGAAGAACGCAGAGGCATTCAGAGGCTCCTGCGCATCTTGCGCCAGTAGGAGAGACCCATGAAGCCGCGGCACAACGCGTGCATCACTGATGGAACTCTTCCTTCGCTGGATTGGCAGCGGTTGACACGGCCGGTGGCGATCCTCCCACTGGGCGCGTTCGAACAACATGGCCCCCATCTTCCCCTCCTGACCGACACGTTGAAAGTGGATCATTTTGCGCGCGGTCTGGCGCAATCTCTTGGCGCGGCGCTGCTACCGCCAGTAAGCATCAGCCAGAGCATGGAGCATTCGGGATTTCGAGGGTCGCTTTCGCTGCGTCCCGAGACATTCATGAATCTTATTCGCGACATCGCCGCGGAACTCGAGCGGCAAAGCTTCACGCGCCTCGTCATCGTCAACGGGCACGGGGGCAATTGGGCGCTGGGCCCCACGGTTCGCGAAATCAACCGTTCGGACCGGGCAATCAAGGTGATCATCGCAAATTACTGGGAGTGCGACTCTTCGGAAGAAGGCCGGGCGTTTGCTGGCGATGGCATCCATGCGGGGGCGTGGGAAACGTCGATCATGCTGGCACTCTTCCCGGACTTGGTCGGCGACTACAGCGCGGTTGTGCCCACGAGTTTCGACGAGAACGAGAAACAAAGCGATTTGAACCATCTGGGCATTGGCGCGCTTCGGCCCAACGGGGTCTGGGGAGATCCGCGCAGAGCAACTGCCGAGGCGGGCCAGGCCATCGTAGAATCGATCGAGACCAACCTGCGCACCTATGTCGAGGAGCGCTTGGCGTGGCTCGAAAAGCACAACAGTTATGCGGGACCAGGACCGGTCGTGGTGCGCCCCATGACGGAAAACGATTTTTCGGACGGCATGCGTCTTTGCCATGCAGCAGGCTGGAACCAGTGCCTGGAGGATTGGGCGTTCTTCTACCGCAGCAACCCATCGGGGTGCTTTGTGGCCCTGCACAACGGCAAGACCGTAGGCACAGTTACGACAATGCTTTACGACGAAGGCACGGGATGGGTGGCGATGGTGCTCGTGGAACCAGCCATGCGCCACCGCGGGATCGGAACCACCCTGCTCATGACGGCCATCGACTCGCTGGCGGACTCCCCGTGCATCAAACTGGACGCAACTCCAGCAGGAAAGAACGTCTATCAGAAACTGGGATTCGAAGAAGAATACCGCCTGAGCCGCATGATCAATCGCAGCGTCCAAGCCATTGCACCCGTGGCCAGTGTGCCGGTGCGCGCGATGAAGGAAACAGATGCGGACCAGGTAACCCAACTGGATACGGAAGCGTTTGGCATCGCGCGGCCTGCGGTAGTGGGCGAATTCCTGCGGCGCGCACCCGAATACGCGCAGGTCTCGGAACTGCACGGACGAATCACGGGGTTCTGCCTCGGACGGCATGGCACGCAGTTCGAACAGATAGGCCCCGTCGTCGCGCGTGATGGGCGCACGGCACGCGCACTGGTCGAAACGGCTTTGCGCAAGCTCGTGGGCCGCGGAGCGTTAATCGATGTGCCGCAACAAGATAGGGCCTGGCTAGCTTGGTTGCAGTCGCTCGGTTTCGAGGAGCAGCGCTCGTTCACGCGAATGTACCGGGGCGAAAACACCCAACCTCCCCCCCAGCCTCTGCTGTATGCAAGCAGCGGGCCCGAACTGGGCTAAACGCCACCTCCCCCATCGAAAACTGCTGCCGTCCCTAAGCGCAGGCTGGTTTTGCCGGCTGTTTCGCGTCATTTGATCATATTTCGTCTGAAACGCATTATTATGGAGACAACCAAGTGTCTTGAAGGAGAATTCGGGATGAAGGCACGCAAGAAATCCGAATGGAAGATGGCGATTCGTGAAGAAGCCAAGCGCTCGGTTAAAGGGCCTCGAAGCGACGTCTATACGCGCGGCGGATATTCAAAGCAGGTCGAGGCCGGCCTGAACGAGCTCCGCACCAAAATGGGCGAGGCTGGAGATGGCAAGGCCAAGTGCATCAAGAGTGAATTGACCTATCTTCTCAACAACTACGCCCCTCAGTACGACACACGCATCGAACAGCTCATCGATGAGTGGCGACGCAGCGGCGACCCCGAATATGACCCCGCGATTCGCATCAAACACCGAAAGGCCAGCCAGGCCCACATGAAAGACAGCGGACGTCTCTAAGGAACGGCCGACTTGTTGATCCCGTGGTACTGCCTGGGGAAACGCGCCCTGATTTCCCCCGTGAAACCTCACTACGCCCCAGCGGGTCTAAACAAAGACACTTGAAGTGGGTGGGCCATAGCCCTTATGCGCTCGAGGCAAAGTGTGAGGTTTGACCTCGCCCGACAATATCGATACCATAGCGCGGTTTTCGAGTATGTAGCGTTTTTGCGTTCGACCCCAGTCGCCGCGCGTGGAGGCATGATGCGTATCCCATTGCAAATCTTTGGATTAGTGACATTAGCGCTCGTCATAGGTGCGTGTAGCCCGCCCGCCGGCGAAAGCGCGCGCTCGAGAGCAGCCCAGGCGGCCTCAGACTTCACCGTCGATGACATCGTGATTCCCGTCGAAGTCGCCCACCCCATGCGCGGTGATATTTCGGCCTATTTTGAAACAACGACCCGTGTCGAAGCCGAAAGACGAGTTGAAGTGACCTCGGAAGGCATGGGCGTGTGTATGGCCGTGTTCGCTGACGAGGGCGACACCATCGAGAAACGCCACATTCTCGCGGAATTGGACAAAGAGGAAGCGCAGGCCTCGTTGGCCCAGGCGCGCGTGACCGAAAACGAGCGCAGAACCGCCTATGAGCGGGCCAAACGTGCGTTTGATGCCGGTATCCTGGCTGAACAGGACCGTGATGCCGCGCAGTTCGCGTATGAAAACGCGTTGGCCACGCGGCGCCTTCAAGAGGTGCAATTGGCCAACCTGACGATCCGGGCGCCAATCAGCGGAGTCGTTACCCATCGGCATATTCAGCCAGGAATGCTGGTTTCCACGGGCACGCCGGTCTTCACGTTGGTGGACCCCTCCTCGTATCAACTGGTGATTAACCCGCCTGAAAAGAACCTCATGCAGCTCCGGGAAGGCCAAGTAGCCCGTTTCACCGTTGATGCGATTGCCGGAGAAGAGTTTGATGCCCGTATCAGCCGGATCAACCCGAGCGTTGACCCGACCAGCGGGACTGTCAAGGTGGTGCTAAGCCTCGACCGGGAAACCCAGGACCGGCTGCGTGAGGCGGCCTTTACGCGCGTGCGGCTGGTGATGCAAACACGTGAAGAAACGTTATTGCTGCCCAAGGACGCGGTGATCGAGGAAAACGCACGGACGTACGTATTCGTCGCACGGCTCTTGGAGGAGACTCAGCCCGAGGAGCCCTTGGCGGGCGAGACTGCCACGCCCGATGAAGACGCCGAAGCCGTATCGGAACAAGGGGCAGAGGAGACAGGTGCAGCAGCGCCAGAGCCGGAAGCGGCCGAGTCCGCAACAAGCTACTGGGTAGCTGAGCGCGTCGAGGTCGAGCTGGGACTCGAAGACAGCGACAATTTCGAGATAACTTCCGGTCTCGATGAAAACGACTTGGTGATCACGTTGGGCCAACTGGCTTTGAGACCGGGCGCCCGCATCAGCATCACAACCACTGATGCGGAACTCGCAAAGAATACCCGGTTGAGCGCTGAGGAAGCATTGGCCGCCGCCCGAACGGCAAGGCAGAAACGAGCAGATGTCGGCACGCCTCGCAGGCGCCGCGGATTCCCTTAGTCAATGTAGTCAATCAGGCACTGGCCTGACGAGCCCGCCCAGCGTGCAGGATCGAACGGACGCGTTGCCGCGTCCGTTGCGCAGGAAATATCGAGCACAAGAATGAGTGACATGCAGTCTTCTCCAGAACATCGTTACCGGTTGGCTATTCGCCGCCCGGTGACCACGGCGATGATCTTCCTGACCCTTGTGGTGTTCGGCTGGAAGTCCTACGAGGGCCTTGCCATCAACCTGATGCCGGACATCTCGTATCCGACATTGACCGTGCGTACCGAATACGCGGCGGCGGCGCCTGAGGACGTCGAAAAGCTCTTGACTCGCCCGCTCGAGGAGACGCTGGCAATCGTGCCGGGAATGGTCCAGATCAGCAGTGTATCCTCGCCGGGACTGTCCGAGATCATCTTGGAATTCACCTGGGATACGGATATGGCCACGGCCCAGGCCGATGTGCGGGACCGTCTGGACTTGTTCGAACCGCCCGACGAGGTGACGCAGAAACCGGTCATTTTGCGCTACGACCCGACCCTGGACCCGGTGATGCGGGTGGCCATTGTCGACCAGTCACCGGATGGGGGGCGGCGACAGGAACGACTGACTCAGATTCGCGAAGCCGCCGAACGCCACATCAAAAGCGATCTCGAGGGGGAACTCGGAATTGCACAAGTCCTTGTAAAAGGCGGGCGCGAGGAAGAGATCCAGGTTTTAGTAGATGCCGAACGACTCAAGAACCTCGGGCTGAATCTCGACGCGATAAGCAGCGGATTGGCCCAGCAGAACATCAACCTCTCGGGAGGCCGCCTGAAAGAGGGCAAGACCGAGTACCTGGTCCGCACGGTCAATGAGTTTCAATCCATATCGGAAATCCGCGAAGCCCTCATTGTGACCCCGTCGGGGATGCCGATCCAATTGTGGCAGGTGGCCGATATTTTGCAGGGGCAGAAAGACCGGGATACCATCGTGCGCCTGAATGGCGGGGAAGCGGTCGAGCTCGAGATTTTCAAGTGGGGCGATGCCAACACGGTCCAAGTATGCAACAAGCTCAAAGATTTGTTCGGGTTCGAGCGTAGACTCAGCTTCTGGGAGTGGGCCGCGGGCCGCGTGCAACGACTGCAGAATGCCGGCCAAGACGATGAAGAAAGACGCCGCAGCCAGGAGCTTCGGAGAACACTCCTGTCGCGGCTTCCCGACCCGGAGAACAGCACATTCGTGATGATCAGCGATCAATCGCGTTTTATCGTCGCTTCGGTCGAAGAAGTGCAGCGAACCGCGATACTCGGGGGTATTCTGGCACTGATTATTCTGGGGTTTTTCCTCAAACAGTTGCGGAGCACAATCATCACGGGCATCGCGATTCCGATCTCGATCGTGGCGACATTTATCCCCATGTACATGCGGGGCATATCGCTCAATATCATGTCGCTGGGCGGTCTGGCGCTTGGGGTCGGCATGCTGGTCGACAACTCGATCGTGGTGCTCGAGAGCATCTTCCGATGCACGGAAGAAGGCGACTCGACCATGGACGCGGCCAACCGGGGCACGCAGGAGGTGGCGGCCGCGGTGACGGCATCGACCCTGACAACCATCGCGGTGTTTCTTCCCTTGGCATTCGTCGAGGGTATCGCGGGGCAACTATTTGGCGATTTGGCTCTGACGGTCACGTTTTCCCTGCTGGCCTCGCTGCTGGTAGCGCTGTATCTGATTCCCATGATTGCGTCGCGGCCGGCCCTTTCACTTCTCGCCGAACGCGATGTGGTGTGGATGCTCCGGGCGTATCACGAGAGCCGCCAAACCGGGCGGGACCGGCCGCAGGCCCTGCTCGGTGTCTTTCCGCGTGGCATGCGGTACATGCGCGAGTGGCTGAGAGATACAGCCCGCAGCGACTTCGAACCCGTAATCGCTGCATTCTCAAAAGCGGAGCGCCGTTTAGTGGAAATGGCGGTCGCGCTGGTACTTGCCCCTCTGGTGCTGGTGCTGTTCGTGGTACGCGTCGGTCTGAAGGTGGTGTCAAGCCTGCTCGTCTCCGCGGCATTTCCGGTTTCGGTGCTGGTTGTAGGCCTGTTCTGGCTGGCGAGCCGCGCAATCAAACTGATTTTGTGGGGCCCGATGTGGTTGTTCGAAACCGCATTCAACGCGTTTAGAGATATTTACACGGCGGCCTTGGCCTCGAGCCTGCGCTTCAGCGGCGTTGTGCTTGTCTTGACCCTGTTGGCGGCGGTGCATGCCGGCACTCTCATCCCCCACTTGGGCACCGAACTCATTCCGCCCCTGAAACAAGGGGAATTTGGAATACGCATGGAAGCACCGCCGGGAACCCGGCTCGAGCAAACCGAACAACGCGCCATCGAGATCGAGCGGATTATCCGCGGGTTTCCCGTGGTCGACACCGTTAGCGTGGAAATTGGCTCCGAGAGAACAAAGACCGAGAGCCAACGCGGGGAAAATATTGCACAATTCACGGTAAACTTGGTGAATCCGGACGAAAACGCACAGCATCAGGACGCCATCATCGAGGAAATGCGCCGCGCTATCATCGCGCGAACCACAGACGAGATCACATTTACTCTACCCTCGCTGTTTACCTTCAAATTCGCCGTCGAACTGCAGATCCAAGGCGACGACATTGACACGCTGCGCGAGGTGGGCCGCACGGTGGTGGCGAGCATTCAAGATATCCCGGGGTTGAAAGATGCGGAACTGAACATGAAGCGGGGGTATCCCGAAGTCATCATCGGCATGGACCGCACACTGCTGGCCGCCAAGGGACTTACGCCAGACCAAGTGGCTTTGCGTTTGCGCAATGAGGTGCAGGGGGAGGCCCCGACCGAGTTCAATCGTGCGGGCGAAAAGGTCGATATCCGTGTACGCACCAACCGCGAACGCCTGGGCAGCCTGCGCGATCTGCGGCAAGTATCGGTATCGGAAGGCACACCGCCGGTTCCCTTGCAAACCGTGGCCAATATCGAAGTAAAAGAAGGTCCCAGCGAGATCCGGCGCATCGACCAGCGCCGGGTCGCACTGGTGACGGCCAATGTCGAAGGGCGCGACCTGGGCGCCGTCTCGCGGGACATCGAAGCGCGTGTGGCGCAGATCAACATGCCGCGTGATTTTGATTGGCAGCTTGGCGGCCAGAACCGTGAGCTGGCGACGTCGTATCAAAGCCTTCAGTTTGCGCTGCTGCTCGCCATCTTCCTGGTATATGTGGTCATGGCGTGCCAATTCGAGAGCGTATGGCATCCGGCGCTGGTGATGTTTGCCGTGCCGCTGGCCTTCATCGGCGTGATCTATGTCTTGTACGGGTTCGCAATCAACGTCAGCATCGTGGTGTTCATTGGCGGAATCATCCTCGCGGGCATTGTGGTAAACGACGCCATCGTGCTTGTGGACTACATCAACCAGTTGCGGGCGCGGGGCCTGCCGAAACGCGAGGCAGTGGTACAGGCCGGCCGCGTCCGGTTGCGGCCCATCGTCATGACGACCATGACGACGGTGCTGGGTCTGCTCCCGATGGCGCTATCAACCGGCGAAGGCGCCGAGATTCGACAGCCGATGGCTGTCACGGTGATGGCGGGGCTGGTGTCGGCCACCTTCCTGACCTTGGTTATCATTCCCATGGCGTACTACATGTTCGGAGGCCGCGATCAGGCATGAAGTTCGCGTTGACAGATCTTGCCCTTAGAAGGCCGATTACCGTAATCATGCTCGTCATCACGGTCATCGGTCTGGGGATTATCGCGTGGAACAGAATCCCTCTCGAATTCATCCACCGGATGGATTTTCCGACCATGCATTGCCGCATTCCTTATCCAAACTCAACCCCTGAACAGGTCGAGAGCGCAATCGCCATTCCTGCCGAGGGTGAATTCCGAACGGTCTCGAATTTGAAACGGATCTGGACCACATCGGACAGCAACGGCTGCTCGGTGCGGCTGCTTTTCGATGCGGGCACGAATATGTCGCTGGCCACTTCGGAAGTGCGCGACCGCATGGAGCGTCTGCGCCTGAAACTTCCCTCCGATGTGCACAACATGTTTCTGTTTCGTTTCAGCTCGCAGTCGCTTCCGATTCTCGTGATCGGTCTGGCACGGGAAGGGGACGACGAGGAACTGGCACACCGCATCCGGACGTCGCTTCAGCCGCGTCTGCTGCGCGTCAGCGGCGTTGCCGAAGTGCAAGTCCAAAGCAAGCCCGAGCAAGAGGTGCTGATCGAGTTCGATCAGGAAGCGCTGCGGGCACACGGGATCGCCATGTATGACGTGGTGGCCCAGCTTCAACGCAGCAGTCTCAACGTTTCGGTGGGAGAAATCCACGAAGGCGGGCGAAAGTATTACGTCCGCGCTTTGGGCGAGTTTCACCACCCGGACGAACTCGCCCGCCTGATGATCAACCAGCAGGGGTTGCGTGTGGATGATGTGGCGCGCGTGGGCTATCAGGCACGTGAGCTGCTGCAGGAATTCCATGTTGACGGCAAAGGCGGCGCGGTCCTGGTGATACGCAAAGAAGCGGAGGCCAATACGGTCGCAACCTGCCAACGTGTGCACCAGGCACTCGACGAAGCCCTTCAGGAACCCGACTTTCACGGTGTCGATGTCTTTGTGGTCTTCGATCAGGGCGAACTCATTCAATCGTCGCTCGGCAGTTTACTTCAAGCCGGAAGATACGGCGGTCTTCTTGCATTGGGTGTGCTCTTCTTATTTCTGCGCAAGATTCGGGCGACGCTGGTCGTGGCCCTGGCGATTCCCACCTCGATCGTCGTGAGCCTGGTGTTTATGTTTTTTGCGGGCATGACACTGAACCTTGTCACCATGTGTTCTTTGATTATTGCGCTGGGCATGCTGGTAGACAACGCGATTGTTGTGCTCGAGAACATCTACCGCCACCGCCAACTGGGCCACGGCCCCATGGAAAGCGCGCGCCGCGGCGCGCGCGAAGTGGGTGTCGCCATCACGGCCGCCACAATGACGACGATCGTGGTGTTTGCTTCCCTTTTGTACATGGAAACGGGCGAAATGGGGCAGCACATGAGCCAGTTTGCTATCCCCATAACGGTCGCCCTGCTGGCCAGCCTTGTGATCGCTCTGACGGTGATCCCGCTGGCAACCAGCCGCATGCAAGAGCTGTCTCATCTCAAGGAGCACCCCGTGCTGCACCGGCTCAAGGCATCGGCCGAGTGGCTACTCGGGAAATGGTTCATACGCCTGGTGCGCCGCGCGGGGCGTCTGCACCCGTTGCAGCGCTTGATCAGCACGTACATAAACACGCTGCATTGGACCATGCGGTGGCGCTTGGCCACCGTGCTGATCATCGTGGCGTTTGCCGCACTGACGCTGGCTATCCCGTTTCGCCGCGTAGGAATGCGCGGCATGCCCGATATTGATACGCGCGAGGTGCGCATCGAGCTAACGTTCGAGCAGAACTTCGACATGGATATGGCCCGCAGCGTCGTCGACAGACTCACCGCCTCACTCAACGACCAGCGCGCCGAGCTGGGTATAGAGCATGTGTTTGTGACGTACACCCCCGAGGGCGGCCAAGTCAGTTGCTTCTTGTACGACGTGGATGCGTTTCCCTATGGACCCCAACCACCCTATTCGACGGAAGAGGTGCTGGACATATTATGGCAGCGGTTCTCGTCACCCGAGACAGGGACGCGCCTGCCGGGCGCGGAACTCGGGTTCTCGATCGCTCAAACCGAGGGGGCGACCCGCTCCGTCCGGGTGCGCATGCGCGGAGACGATGCCGCGACCCTCGCCGAGAGAGCCGAACAGTTCAAGAACCTCATGGCGCGCATTCCCAACGTGAGCGAGGTCCAAACCGACGCCGATCGTGACCGCGAGGAACTGCAGCTCCGTATCGATGAGACCTTGGCTAAACGCTTTGGGCTCAACCCGCTTGTGATTGCGCGCACCGTGGATTTCGCCCTTCGAGGCTCGCGCATGCCCTATCTCAAACGTGAGGGACGCGAGATCCCCGTCTGGGCGCAGTTTCGTGAGGAAGACCGCAAACGAAGAAGCAATCTCGAGAATGTGGCCATGCTGACGCCGACGGGCGAACTTGTGCCTCTGCATCGGATCGTCGAATTCAACAGGGCGCACAGCCCGAGAGTGATTCGGCGCGTTGATGCAAGAAACGTCATATCCATCACCGCCAACGTAAGCGGAAGTGACCTGAGGCAGATCAAGAACCATCTCGAAGCATTGGCGGCGGGGTTCCCCATGCCGCGCGGCTATTCGATAGAGTTGGGCGACGAATTGCTCGATCTCGCCCGCGACCGCGCCAATTTCATCACGGGGATTCTGCTCGCCATTATCATGATCTACCTGGTGATGGGGGCGCTCTTCGAGTCGTTCATTCTGCCGCTCTCGATTCTGACGACGATTCCCGTGTCGTTCCTCGGCGTATGGTGGACCATGTTCCTGACGCGCACGCCCATGGATACGGTGACCTATATCGGCATGTTTCTGATGGTCGGCGTGATTGTGAACAACGGCATCGTGATTGTGGATCACATCAATCAGTTGCGGGCCCAGGGCAACGACCGGCTGCACGCAATTCTGCAAGCAGGCCGGGACCGTTTCCGGCCGGTGACGATGACGGCCTTGACGACCATTCTGGGGTGCGTGCCCCTTGCCGTGGGTCGCGGTCTGGGCGGAGAAATCGCGTTTCACAGCGTGGGCAGGGCTCTCATCGGCGGACTGACCATGGGCACCTTCCTGACACTGTTCATTGTGCCGCTTTTCTATACGATAATCGACGACCTGCGCCGTTGGATGTTGAGTTACGCCGCTGGTCTGGCCGCACTGGGTGCGAAGCCCCCGGCGTATGCAGCGAACCCGGCCCAGGCGGAATAGCGCTTCCGAAAAAATGCTGCTACTCTCAAACCCTCGTGGCGCGGGATCACCAGGCAGTCCAGGGTCCCGGGGTGCAATTGCCCGTATGTGCATTTGCTTCGCCGAAAGGCGTTGTGATAGCCTTGTATGTTGACTTGGAAATTCTGGGAGCCGCTTAACAATAGCCGATGATTAGGGAAGGGTGAGTTGTGAGAAAA